>JBEIRQ010000412.1:0-1544 GCA_040375885.1 Methylococcus sp. | reverse complement strand
CCGACCCGAACGGCAACGGATTTATCCCGCGTAATGCACAATTAAATGGCAGCTTGACCTTGGTTGAGCTTCGTCCTGGGCTTCGCATGGCTGATCTCATCGAGAAAACGGGGATCAGTTCGGTCGAATTCTTCAAACTCAATCCGCACGTCCGTCCTGATGTTTCACCGCCGGCCGATGTTCGAAACTTTATGCTGCCTGTGGAAAAGGTTCAGGTTCTAAGCATGATGTCTTCAAAGAACCAGCGCCCATCGGGGCCCAAGAAGGTCAAGGTCAATCCTGGTGAATCGGCGTCCGATGTTGCTAAACGAATAGGTGTACCCTTAAAGCAGTTGATGGAGTGGAACAGCCTTGGGCCTAAGGCGAAACTCAAGGGTGGTCAGGAACTCACCGTTCAGGGCGTTTAATAGATGACTCAGAGGCTTACGGATGCAAAATCAGTTCATAGCTCGCATTGTCCTCGCTTCCTGTTGTTTGACCTTGCCTCAATGGGGGTATTCGGAAACTCTTGGCTCGGTGAATTATCGCTTTAAGTGGCTAGGTCCCAGTGACAAGATTGCCGTTGAGGCTTTTGATGATCCCAGCGTTACGGGCGTCACCTGTTATCTCTCACGTGCTGAAACAGGTGGGATCAAGGGCATGGTCGGGCTTGCAGAGAACCCATCAAAGGCCTCCATTGCCTGTCGACAGACCGGAGCGATTGAATCGGGTGTGATGGATCGACTAAAGGACGAGGAGGAGGTCTTCAGTGCTCGCGCTTCTGCGATCTTCAAATCAACCCAAGTTATCCGGTTTTTGGATCGAAAGAGGGGAGCGTTGGTCTATTTAACCTACAGTGATCGTATTGTTGATGGTAGTCCCGATAATTCGATTTCGGTGGTGCCTATCCGGTCCCCGAATCCCTGAGGGACGGGACTAACGATAACGTGTGGTCTCGGTACTGGAGTATCTCACCGCCAGTTGAGCGAGCAGTGCAAAGATGAAGCCCCATCCGATCGCGAGTGACTGGAGACCGTGCGATGGATCGGCAATCGTCAGCACGCCCATGTGTTCTCCCGCCATCGCAAAAAGAGGCCCAAAGCATGATCCGAGCAGCAGTGATCTGATCGGATGGCCTCGCAAACCCGACAGTGCACCGTTCAATAAAGCGCCAGTTGCCATCCAGAAAATCAGCATCCACCAGGCCAGTGCATGATAGCCGGTGGCTCCTTGGTAGACCACCCAGCCTTGGTGCACGACAATCCCCTCCCAAGCCCCGCCGATGAGAAAGGCCATCGTGACAGTTTTGATCTGCCATATCGCCCAGCCACCTAAGCGAAGTTGCAGCAAAACTAAAAGGAATCCGAAAAGAGAGGCAAGACCTGAAAAACCTGCCAGAGTACCGAGGAGTAATGAAGCAAAGATGATGCAAAAGATCATGCTGCTAAAGAAAGAATGCCGGGCTGTGATCATGTCCTTATGAGTGACGCGCAGTATTAGAGTATCATTATTGTAGGTTTTTTCCTTCCCTCTAGATTGGGTGATGACGTTTGGCTCCTAAGTGG
>JBEIRQ010000062.1:0-8130 GCA_040375885.1 Methylococcus sp. | reverse complement strand
TGCACCATGGTATCGGACCGTGATAACTTCCTCTATCACGAAATGATGACGCATCCCGTTCTCTATACCCACCCCAATCCAAAGCGGGTCTGGGTGATCGGCGGCGGCGATTGTGGCAGTCTCAAAGAGGTTCTGAGGCACCCTGAGGTCGAGAAGGCGATACAGATCGAGATTGACGAGCGGGTCACCCGCCTCGCCGAAATCCATTTCCCCGATCTTTGTACCTCGAACCAAGATGAACGAGCAGAGCTGCTTTTTATCGATGGAATTAAGTGGGTGAAGGACGCGGCGGAAGGAAGTGTTGATGTCATCATCGTCGACAGCACGGATCCCGTTGGACCTGCCGAGGGTCTTTTTAATGAGGCATTCTATCGGGACTGCCTTCGCTGCCTGGGCCCTCATGGTATCCTCGTGCAGCAGAGTGAATCACCGCTTTTCCATGCCGATTTGATGGTGGCTATGCATGCAACGATGCGAAAGGCAGGCTTTACCAACACGCGTAGTTTCTTCTTTCCGCAATGTCTTTACCCTTCTGGCTGGTGGAGCGGTACCATGGCCTCCAAGGCGGCCCTGACCGGCTTCCGTGAAGCCGATGCCGCGGGGCGTCCTTTTGAGACGGCCTATTACAATACCGAGATGCACCAGGCGGCTTTTGCCACCCCTGAATTCCTTAGGAAGCGCTTCAGGGACCTCTAAGCACCGAATCATCCGTCAACACAGGAGGAAGTCCGTCATGGCAGAAAAAGACATCAGTGAAGCATTGTTCGTGCTCCGCCAGGAAGTCGAGCGCCTGGAATCAGATCACCCAGAAATCAGAGCTAAGCTTGAGTCGCTCCTTGAGAAGCTCGAGCATCGACTCGACAGCGAGGACGATGGCAAGCACTTGCATCTCCTCAAGGATTTTAAGGACGCTGTTTCAAGCTTTGAAGTCGAACATCCAACCGCTACGGGCATCATCAATGAGTTGATGCTCACCCTCAGCAATCTCGGGATCTGAGACTTAGAGATCATCGAGAGCCCGTTTCCCGCCAAGGTGTTGCATTTGGCGGGAGATCCACTGTTGTCGCTTCAGGAGATAGGCGCTTGGGGCATTGGCTTTGAGGACCTTAGGGTTCGGCAGAACCGCGGCCAAGAGGGCCGATTCCTCTCGCCCAAGTTCTTTCGGGTTTTTTCCAAAGAAATGGTTTGCTGCCGCTTTGGCGCCATAAATCCCAGGGCCAAATTCGGCCATATTGAGGTAGACCTCAAGAATGCGCTGCTTCGGCCAGCTCAACTCAATGAGGGCGGTAAAGTAGGCTTCAAGGATCTTCCGAAGGTAGCTTCGCCCCCCAAATAGAAATTTGTTCTTGGCCGTTTGCTGGCTGATTGTGCTCCCGCCGCGGGGCGTTTTTCGGGTCAGGTTATCTTCAAGTGCCTTTTCGATCGCCTCAAAGTTGAATCCAAGGTGGTAGGCAAAGGTCTGGTCTTCTGAAGCGAGGACCGCGAGCTTAAGCTGGCTGGATATCTCATCAAAGGGCACCCACTGATACTGGATGGTATGAGCTTCCTGGGTTTTGCTCGTTGGGGTCCAATGATCAATGATCATGAACATGCTGGTGGGTGGTGGGACCCAGCGAAGGATCAAGACCGGCGTCGCGCTCAAGAGGAAGATCACCATGGCTATCGGTTGGAGGACGCCACGTGGCGTGGGCTTTGGCGCCCCTCTATGGGCCTGATCTTTTTTTCGAGCGATCCTTTTGATGGGGGTCATAGGTGACCTTTTTCGGAATGACACACATTAAAAAGCCGGGGTGGTTGACCCGCCCCGGCTTTTTTCAGCGCCAAAAGCGCGTGGATGCTTAAAGCTTGTTCAGCGCATTGAGATCGGCGTAAGCCTGCTGGAGGCGATCCGCCATGCTGGTCTGGGCAGAGCGAATCCAGACCCTTGGATCATAGAACTTCTTATTCGGCTTGTCGGCACCTTCTGGATTGCCGATCTGGCCTTGGAGGTAGCCTTCGTTTTTCTTGTAGAACTCACGAATACCGTTCCAGTAAGCCCATTGGGTATCGGTGTCAATATTCATTTTGATCACGCCGTAGCTGATCGATTCACGAATTTCCTCTTCGGTGGAACCAGAACCGCCGTGGAAGACGAAGTTTAGAGTATTTTCTGGAACGCCAAATTTCTCAGAGACGTGTGTTTGTGAGTTCAACAGAATCTTTGGGGTGAGTTTCACGTTACCTGGGGAATAAACTCCATGGACGTTCCCGAAGGAGGCGGCAATCGTGAAATTCGGGCTGATCTTAGACAGGCGTTCGTAGGCGTAGGCGACATCTTCTGGCTGGGTGTAGAGCGCAGAGTGGTCCATACCACTGTTGTCGACACCGTCCTCCTCGCCACCGGTGCAACCGAGTTCGATTTCAAGAGTCATGCCGATCTTGGCCATACGGGTGAGGTACTGGGCACAGATTTCGATGTTTTCTTCGAGAGATTCTTCGGAGAGATCGAGCATATGAGAGCTGAACAGTGGCTTACCGGTTTCAGCAAAGTACTTTTCACCGGCATCGAGTAAGCCATCAATCCATGGCAGCAGTTTCTTTGCGGCGTGGTCAGTGTGGACAATGACAGGCACACCGTAATGTTCAGCCATCAGGTGCACATGGCGTGCGCCTGAGATGGCGCCAAGGATTTGGGCGCCTTGGCCTTCGAGCTTAACGCCTTTGCCTGCGATGAACTGTGCTCCCCCATTTGAGAACTGGATGATCACGGCAGACTGGGCCTTGGCCGCGGCCTCAAGAACGGCATTGATAGAGTCTGTGCTGATGACATTGACTGCGGGCAGGGCAAACTTGTGGGCTTTGGCAAACGCGAAAATCTTTTGAACATCCGCGCCAGTGGCTACGCCGGGTTTGACGATATCGAGCAGTTTGTTTGACATCCGGGGACTCCCTTAAGAAGGTTGATTAAAACCAGTATTTTAACAGATCCAAACGGCTGTGATGAGCCCCTTAAGCCATGACCAAGTTGACTCCGACGCTTCCCCTCGCCAAAATGGACCGTTGATCCCTATCCTTATCCCGCCCGATAATTCCCGCGAGGCCATGCGTCACGATGTTCACAGCGCTGAAAGCTTGGTTTCCATCAGAAACCTGAGCTATGGCTATGGTTCCCGCGTCATCTTTGATGATGTCAGTCTGGATATCCGGCGCGGCAAAATTACGGCCATCATGGGGCCTAGCGGCACCGGGAAGACGACCCTCCTGCGCTTGATTGGAGGCCAGCTGCGCCCGCTCAAAGGCACTGTGGTGCTGGATGGCCAGGACGTTCATGCGCTTCGACGGCACGAACTTTACCTGCTTCGTAAGAAGATGGGGATGCTGTTCCAAAGCGGGGCCTTGTTGACGGACCTTACGGTTTACGACAACGTGGCTTTCCCTTTGAGGGAGCATACCCATTTACCAGAGTCGATGATCAGGACTTTGGTGTTGATGTAGCTGGAATCGGTGGGTCTTAGGGGCGCTAGGGACTTATTTCCCGCCGAACTTTCGGGGGGCATGGCGCGCCGCGTGGCCTTGGCCCGTGCCATCATGCTGGATCCAATGGTGTTGATGTATGACGAGCCATTCACCGGTCAGGACCCGATTTCGATGGGCATTCTGGTGAAGTTGATCCATGACCTTAATAAGGAGCTTGGACTGACCAGCATTGTGGTCTCTCACGATGTGAAAGAAACCATGGCCATTGCCGACTGGGTGTATGTGATCTCAGGCGGTCGCGTGGTGGGAGAGGGGACGCCTGAGGCGATGGCGTTGAGCGATTCACCTTGGATCCAACAGTTCATCGAAGGGGCACCGGATGGTCCGGTCCCGTTTCATTATCCGGCGGAAGATTATCGAGAGGATCTCTTGGGTCCTTCAGCAGGGATTAAATCGCCTTCAAAATGACTATGCTGACGCTTTTTCAATCTCTCGGGCGGGCGACCCTTGGAGCCCTTCAGAAGCTGGGACGATCGCAAATCTTTTTGCTGCACGTTCTGATGGGTTTGCCCCTTCTCATAACGCGGCCGCGACTCTTATTAAAAGAGGTTTACACTGTTGGGGTATTGACCATTCTCCTTATCAGCGTCTCCGGGCTTTTCGTTGGGATGGTGCTGGCGCTTCAAGGATACAATGTCCTTTCAGATTTTGGTGCCGAGGAGTCGCTCGGTGTGATGGTGGCTGCCTCTTTGGTGCGGGAATTGGGTCCCGTCGTGACGGCGCTCCTTTTTTCAGGCCGGGCGGGTTCTGCTTTAACCGCTGAAATCGGTTTAATGAAAGCCACTGAACAGCTCGCTGGCATGGAAATGATGGCGGTTGATCCTTTGAAGCGGACGATTGCTCCGCGTTTCTTTGCTGGGGTCTTGTCGATGCCCTTGCTCGTGGGTCTTTTTACCGCCGTCGGTGTCATCGGGGGTTATTTTATTGGGGTGGGCCTGCTTGGCGTTGATCAGGGTCCCTTCTGGTCTCAGATGCAGGCAAAGATTGATTTTGAGGATGATGCCCTCAATGGCCTCATTAAGAGTCTGGTCTTTGGAGTCATTGTGACTTGGATTGCGGTGTTTGAAGGCTATGATGCCGTCCCGACGGCAGAGGGTGTCAGTCGGGCGACGACCCGCTCCGTGGTCTATTCCGCCTTTGCGGTGCTCGGTTCTGATTTTTTGCTTACAGCTCTTATGTTCGGGGATTGATTCATGCAGGCCTCCAAAATGTTAGAAATTTGGGTCGGCGTCTTTGTGGCGCTTGGCCTCCTGGGACTTTTCTTTGTCGCCATGGAGGTGAGTAACCTCGGCGAGTTTCGATCTGCCGAGGGGAGCTATCGGATCAAGGCTCATTTTGGCAATATTGGAGGATTGAGGGTCCGGGCTCCTGTCTCCATGGCAGGGGTTACGGTAGGGCGTGTCGAGCGAATTGGTTTCGATGAACAGCGCTATGAGGCGGTCGTCGATATTCGCGTCGATCCGGCCTTTAAAAAACTGCCTGAGGATACCAGCGCCAGTATTCTGACGGCGGGCCTTCTGGGTGAACAGTACATAGGGCTTTCCCCGGGCGGTTCTGACGTCTATCTCGGTGAGGGTGATGAAATCGAACTGACCCAGTCAGCGTTGGTCCTCGAGCAATTGATTAGCCGCTTCCTTTTTAATAAGGCCGAAGAAGGGAAGGGTGATCCCAAGGCCGGATCCCCCTCAGCAGCCGATCGGACCGAAGGTCCGGAGGTTAAGGGCGAATCGATCACAGATGCCCCGCCGCTCGCGGTGGGGAAACCAAGTCATGCAGCGGCTCAGACTTCGGCCCATCATCCTTCAGCCGTCAAGACCACGACCAAGCCGGTGGCCAAGTTGGCGCTCAAAGATAAAGCCGCCTCCAAGAGCCCGCACAGCAAGGTGTCGCCGGCGAGCAACCGGCGTTGATTGTGATGCCTGAGTCTAAACTTTCTCCGACCCTTGATTTTGACCCACAGCTGGCTGAGGGCTGTTATCGGCTTAGGGGAGAGTTGACCTTTGTAACGGTCACTCAAGCTTTGACAGCCACCCGTAAACTGATGGAAAAGGGGGCCCCCCATTTGGTCTTCGACTTCTCAGGTATCCGCCGTTCGGACAGTGCGGGTGTGGCTCTTCTGATTGAATGGCAACGCATGGCCGTTTCTGTTGGTCGAACGTTGCGGTATACCCAGGTGCCTGATGCCCTGAATGCCATCATGCGGGTCAGCGGTGTTGTCGGTATGTTGCCGCTCGATACCCCCACACATCCCGTCCAACCACTCCAATGAATTCTAAAGACTAAGCGATGGATAAGCTCATGATCACTGGGGGTACCCCCCTCAACGGGGAACTCCGTATTTCAGGTGCCAAAAATGCGGCGTTGCCTATTCTCGCGGGGACTCTACTCTCTGATACCCCGATCAGCGTAGGGAATGTACCGCACCTTTTGGATATCACCACGACACTTGAACTCTTGGGACGCATGGGGGTCGGGCTCACCGTCGATGAAAAGCTCAATGTGGAGGTCGATCCGACCGCGATCAAGAGCTTTACGGCGCCCTATGATTTGGTCAAAACCATGCGAGCCTCGATCCTTGTTCTTGGCCCATTGGTGGCCAAGTTTGGGCGCGCTGAGGTATCTTTGCCAGGTGGGTGTGCTATTGGTGGTCGCCCGGTCAACCTGCATCTCGCGGGGCTGGCCCAGATGGGCGCTGAGATTGAGGTCCGCAACGGTTATATTCATGCCAAGGCAAAGCGGCTCAAAGGTTGCCGCCTCGTCCTCGACCTCGTAACCGTCACCGGGACTGAAAATCTGATGATGGCGGCCACTCTGGCTGAGGGAACAACCATTATTGAGAATGCAGCAAGAGAGCCTGAAGTCGTTGATCTGGCCCGTTTCCTCAACATGATGGGGGCCAATATTCAGGGTGCAGGGACGGATGTACTGGTGATTGAGGGCGTTGATTCACTGTCGGCCAATGGCCAAAGTTACCGAGTGATGCCTGATCGGATCGAGGCGGGGACCTACTTGGTCGCGGGTGCGATGACCGGTGGTAAGGTCAAGCTGAAGGATGTCCGTTCCGATATTCTGGATGCCGTTCTCCAAAAGCTCAGAGAGTCTGGCGCTAAAATCGTGACCACGGAAGATACCATCGAACTCGATATGGACGGTCAAAGACCCCATTCTGTCTCCCTTCGAACAGCGCCTTATCCCGCCTTTCCAACCGACATGCAGGCGCAGTTTATGGCGCTGAACGCGGTTGCCGATGGGGTTGCTGTGATTACCGAAACCATTTTCGAAAATCGTTTTATGCATGTCCAGGAAATGCAGCGCATGGGGGCTGATATTACGGTGGAATCCAATACGGCGATCATTCGAGGTAAGCCGCAGCTCAATGCAGCGCCAGTGATGGCGACGGATCTTCGTGCATCGGCCAGTCTAGTGCTGGCGGCACTGGTGGCTGAAGGGCAAACGGTCGTGGACCGGATTTATCACATCGATCGTGGATACGAATGCATTGAGGAGAAGCTGGCGCAGCTCGGTGCTGAAATCCGCCGCGTTCCACAATAACCCTCGAAGGATAATGGCGTGCTAACACTGGCCCTCTCCAAAGGACGTATCTACGACGAAGCGATCGCTCTCCTTGGGCGCATCGGTATTGAGCCTACCGTCGATCCCGACAAGAGCCGGAAGCTTATTCTGCCCTCCAATCGCGAGGGCCTCCAGTTCCTAGTGATCAGAGCCAGTGACGTTCCGACTTATGTTGAATATGGTGCAGCGGACCTGGGTGTCGCCGGCAAGGATGTCCTTGCTGAATATGACACCAAGGGCCTCTATGAGCCGCTCGATCTGGGTATTGCCTGTTGCCGGCTTATGACTGCGGGCCGTCAGGGCCTCGCCTTTGAGCCTGGTAGTCGGGTTCGGGTGGCGACCAAATATGTCAAAACCGCCCATCGCTATTTCGCCAGCAAAGGGATTCAAGCTGAAATTATCAAGCTTTATGGCTCCATGGAACTGGCCCCTCTGGTCGGGCTTGCGGACTGTATTGTGGATGTGGTCGACACCGGGAAGACCCTCAAAGCGAATGGGCTAGAACCTTTGGATTTGATTATGGAGGTCAGCAGTCGGTTGATTTTGAACAAGGCGGCCATGAAGATGAAACATGCCGAAGTGACAGCCTTCATCGATGAAATACGCCATGCTCTGGAACTTAAGCCATGAATGAGCGGTTAACGATCAAACGGCTCGATGCCAGTGCGGCCGATTTCAATGACGCTCTGTCAAAGACACTGGCCTATGACGCGGTATCTGATGCCGAAATTCATAACAGGGTTCAGAGCATCATTGAGGCTGTTCGTGAGGAGGGTGATCGGGCGGTGATCCGCCTGACTCAGCAATTTGATCACTTTGAGCCTTCCTCACTCAGTGATCTTGAATTGCCAGCCGATGCCCTCAGGGCCGCCTTTGAGCAACTCCCAAAAGCGATGGCGGAGGCCCTTGAGCTTGCGGCCCAGAGGATCAGAACCTACGCCGAGCACCAGAAACTATCCTCGTGGCGTTTGACCGAAGCCGATGGCACTGTGCTCGGTCAGAATGTGACGCCCCTGGATCGGGTCGGTATCTATGTTCCTG
>JBEIRQ010000003.1:0-23831 GCA_040375885.1 Methylococcus sp. | reverse complement strand
CCATGGGTTAAGTGACCCCCATGCGCCAGACTCATCCCGAGGATGGTATCCCCTGGATTGAGAAGCGCCATGAACACGGCGGCATTAGCCTGAGAACCTGAGTGGGGCTGGACGTTCGCGAACGCCGCACCAAACAGTGATTTGGCGCGATCAATCGCCAGTGATTCAACCACATCAACGTGTTCACAGCCGCCGTAGTAACGCTTGCCTGGATAGCCTTCAGCGTACTTGTTGGTGAGTACGCTGCCCTGTGCTTCGAGGACCCTGGGGCTCGCGTAGTTTTCGGAGGCAATGAGCTCGATGTGGTCTTCCTGGCGGACGCCTTCGGCCCGAATCGCGGACCACAGTTCGTCGTCGAAGCCGGCGATTTCCATACCTTTACTGAACATAAGACATACCTTTGGGACGGTGGGTGGGCGCTATGACGTAGATGCAAAACTTATATCAGAATCGACTCATTTTGACACGCAAAGACCCCGGCGGGGCGCTAGTTGCGTCCTACCAGGCTCAGGATCGTCTGCCTCAAGGTCTCCAGTTGGGCAGGATCTTTGAGTGGCAGGTGATCATGGCCAGTCAGGTAGAAGATATCTTCAGCACGGCTGCCGATGGTGGAGATTCGGGCGTTGTCGAGACGAACGCCGGAAAGGGAAAATGCTCTGCCGACTTTTGAGAGTAGCCCCGGGCGATCGGTTGCGATCAGTTCCATCACGGTTGAGCGTTGCTGTGGATCCTCATGGAAATAGACCTGGGTTGGAACAGTAAAATGTTTGACTTGTCTTGATTCTCGTCGCTGAACCTTGAAGGGCGTTGGAAGATGCCCTGCGAGTGACTCCATGAGCTTGCCGCAAATCTGTAGCTGCCGCATGGGATCCCGAATCGCTTCTCCTAATTGCTCGAGGACATGATACGTGTGGACGACGTGCTCATCGGCACTGGAAATGATGCGGGCGTCCAGGATCGTGAGGTTGAGTTGGTCAAGGACGGCGGTGGTATGCGCGAAGATGAAGTCTTGTTGGCGTGAGTAGATGAACAATTCTGCACTACCCCGCTGGCTGACCGGTCTCAGCATGACCAGCGGCAGTTCAAGAGCGCTAGGGGAGCTCAGCGCGATGGTATGCCAAGCGATTTCATCAGGCTGGTGGCGAAGGAAGTATTCATCATTGAAGACGCGAGTCCAGATCGCCTCGATGACGGCTGCTGGGACGTTCAGCTGTTGCAGCAATGCACGGCTTTCCTCCTTGATACTGCGAATTCTTTCGGCGATCTCGGGGGGGCGGGTGAGCCCTCTTCGGAAGGTCCATCGGGTTTGTTGGTATAGCTCCCTCAGGAGAGCGTCCTTCCAGGTATTCCAAAGGCCAGGATTGGTGGCCCTAATATCGGCTACCGTCAACAAGTAAAGATGATCGAGGGACCGCTGGTTGCCAACCACGGTGGCAAAGGTATGGATAACCTCGGGATCGCTGATGTCCTTTCGCTGCGCCGTCAGGGACATCAGTAGATGGTTTTCGACCATCCAGATGACCAGCTGACGATCTTCGCCGCTGACGCCATGCCGCTCAAGGAAGTCTCCAGCGATGTCGGCGCCGATCTTGGAGTGATCGCCGCCGCTGCCTTTGCCGATATCGTGCATGAGGGCTGCGAGATAGAGCAGTTCCGGCTTCTCGATGCGTTCGAAGACCTCGCTGGCGAAGGGGAGTTCGCTGCGTGATTCAGCGGTGGTGAAGCGGCGAAGGTTCCTGATGACGAACAGCGTGTGTTCGTCCACGGTGTAGACATGAAAGAGGTCGTACTGCATGCGGCCGACGACTCGGGCGAACGCCGGAATATAAGCAGCGAGGACCCCATAGCGGTTCATCCTCCGAAGCTGTCGGGTCACACCGCGCGGCTGTCGTAGGATGGTCATGAAGGTCTCGCAGGCCCTGGGGTTAGACCTAAAATTCTCGTCAATGAGGGAGAGATTTTGGCGAATGAGCCGGATCGTGGATGCCCGGATACCTTTGAGATGGGGTTGGGTTTGAAGCAGCAGAAAGATTTCGAGGAGAGCCAAAGGATCTTCCTGGAAGATCTTGGGGTTAAGGGCTTCAATATAGCCATTAACCGATTGGAAGGCGCTATTGATCGGTTGAAGTTTTGCCGGCTGATCGTTGTCGAGGGCAATTTCCTGAAAGAGCAGCAACAGCAGTTCGTTCAGTCGCTCAAGTCCCATGACCGTTCGGTAGTAGAGCTGCATGAACTGTTCAACGGCCCGGTTGACATTTTGGTCTTCAACCCCGAATTGCCGAGCCAGATCCTTCTGGTGCTCAAAGAGAAGGCGATCCTCGGCGCGGCCGGTGAGGGCGTGGAGGCCGAAGCGGACTTCCCAGAGAAAATCGCGCGCCGTGATCAGCTCTTCGTGTTCTTCAGGCGTTAGCCAGCCCCTTTGAATAAGATCAACGGAGGGGCTGTTGTAGTGCCGCTTGATAATCCAGTTAATGGTCTGAATGTCACGAAGACCGCCTGGGCTCTCCTTGACGTTGGGCTCGAGGTTGAAGGCCGTATCGTGGTATTTGGCGTAACGGGCGGCTTGCTCTTGACTCTTGGCCTCGAAAAAGGCGGCAGAGCTCCAAAGAGCCTCCGGGGTGAGTGTGGCCCAAAGTTGTTCCAACAAAGATTCTGTCCCGAGCACGCAGCGGGCATCAAGAAGATTGGTCATTACCGTTTGATCGGCCTCGGCCTGCTCAAAGCACTCCTCGAGGGTGCGAACGCTCTGTGCGGGTTTTAGGCCGATATCCCAGAGGAATTTGAGGAAGTCTATCAGCTGACTCTCCTCGACGCTGGTTTGGGCGCTGGTGGGGCCTCTAAGGATCAGGATGTCGATATCGGAATGGGGGTGCAGTTCCTGGCGGCCATAGCCGCCTACGGCAACCAGGGCGAGAGGGGTCTGAGGAGTGATGAAGTGATCCCAGGCGATGGAGAGGATGTCATCGGTGAAGTCGGAGCGTCGATGGATCAGTTCGGAAGCCGGTGATCCCGCCCTGAAACTCTCCAGAAGACTGGTGTCGTGAGTTTTGATGCAGTCACTGAAGACTTGATGAAGGTCAGCCGGGGTAAAGTGCCCGAGAGCGACCCATGCCCTCAAATTTTCAGCGCGCAAAATCGTTCGCTTCCTGTTGCCTGAGCGTTAGGACCTCAAAGCCGTCTTGGGTCACTAAGATGGTGTGTTCCCACTGCGCCGATAAGCTATGGTCCTTGGTGACGGCGGTCCATCCATCCGCAAGGATTTTAACGTCACGTTTCCCAAGGTTCAGCATCGGTTCGATGGTAAAGATCATGCCTTCCTTGAGGGTGACGCCGGTCCCTGGTTTCCCATAGTGGAGGACTTGCGGATCCTCATGAAATTTCTTTCCGATGCCATGGCCACAGAATTCGCGGACGATCGAAACTCCATGCTGCTCGGCGTGCTGCTGAATGGCATGACCAATGTCCCCCAGTGTCGCTTCAGGCTTGACGGCACGAATTCCAAGGTAAAGGGCTTCTTGGCAGACTTTGGTCAATCGGCTGGCGCGGATCGGAACGTCCCCGACCAAAAACATTTGGCTCGTGTCGCCATGATACCCATCCTTAATGACGGTGATGTCGATGTTGATGATATCACCACTTTTTAGCTTCTTAGGGCCGGGAATGCCGTGACATACGGTGTGGTTAATGGATGTGCAGATGGACTTTGGAAAGCCTTTGTAATTCAGTGGGGCCGGAATCACCTGCTGCACGTTGACCATGTAATCGTGACAGATCTGATCAAGCTCCTCGGTCGTGATGCCGGGAATGACATAGGGCGCGATCATTTCGAGGACTTCGGCGGCGAGGCGGCCGGCGACGCGCATGATCTCGATTTCTTCTGCGGATTTAATATGAATGGTCATCGGGCGTCACGGTCAGTGCCGGAAGGGCTCTGCGCATTAGAGCGCTGACCGGCATGGATTGTTGAGGCAAGCTAAACATGGTATAAAGGCCTGCTGTTTTTAGCAACTACACACACATGTCGTCACGCTCGGCAGGGTGCCCTCCTGGTTCTAGGACTCAGGGGGTCGTCGTTCGGGACATGTGGAGGCTTAACCCTGTTTTTAGTTTAGGAGAATGGAATGTCGAACGTTACGATGCGTCAGATGTTGGAGGCCGGTGTGCATTTCGGTCACCAGACGCGTTACTGGAATCCCAAGATGGCGCCTTATATTTACGGTGCCCGCAGCAACATCCACATTATCAATCTTGAAAAGTCACTGCCACTTTTTAAAGATGCGATGGATTATCTCGAACAGGTCGTTGCCCGCCGCGGCAAGATCCTTTTTGTAGGCACGAAGCGCACCACGCGTGCGGTGGTGCAGGAAGAAGCGATTCGCTCCGGTATGCCTTATGTCAACCATCGCTGGTTAGGCGGCATGCTGACCAATTTCAAGACCATCAAGCAATCGGTTGCGCGGATGAAGGAATTGGAAGCGATGAGAGACGATGGTCGTCTTCAGCGTTTCAGCAAGAAGGAAGGTCTTGGCATGATGCGCGAGCTTGAGAAGCTTGAGAATAGTATGGGCGGGATCCGGGATATGGATCGTCTTCCCGAAGTTCTCTTTGTGCTCGATGTGGGCTACGAACACAATGCGATCAGTGAGGCCCATAAGCTGGGTATTCCGGTCGTTGGCGTGGTCGACACCAACAACAGCCCGGTGGGTATTGACTACATTATCCCCGGCAATGATGACTCCATCCGAGCAGTGCAGCTCTACGTCCAGAGCGCTGCGACGGCTATTTTGCAGGGCAAGGCCAACAGCCTGTCAGCCGCTGGAGCCGAAGATGAGTTTGTTGAAATGGATGCCCCTGTCGAGGCATCTGCTGAACCGGCGGTTGCTGAAGTCGGCGAGTAAGTCTTTCAGGAGCCTTTAGGACTTGCCTTTAGAGATGGCTCCAGACGATGAATAAAAACGCCTCCACCCGGGGGCGTTTTACTAGGCAAGGCTGAACGAACAACCCAATTACTGATTAAGAAAGAGGATTCTTCATGTCGAATATTACGGCCGGGATGGTAAAGGAGCTCCGTGAACGCACGGGTTCTGGGATGATGGAATGCAAAAAAGCGCTGACCGAGACCCAGGGGGATCTCGAGGCCGCCGTTGAAATGATGCGGAAAGCGGGTCTTGCGAAGGCGGACAAGAAGTCTGGCCGCACCGCCGCTGAAGGGTGTATTTGCTGCAAGGCAAGCCCTGATGGCACCAAGGCTTCCATTGTTGAGGTCAACAGTGAAACCGATTTCGTCGCCAAGGGGGATGATTTCGTTGCCTTTGCGAATCTGGTCGCAGAAGCCGGTCTTGCTGCAGGCGCTAAGACGCTCGAAGAGCTGTTAGAAGCTAAGATTCCTGGTACAGGGGAGACCGTTGAAGAAGCTCGACGTGCCATGGTTGCAAAGATTGGTGAAAATATTGCCGTGCGCCGTTATGAGCGTTTTGAGGCGCCAGCCGGTTTAGTGGCCAGTTACCTTCATGGCAGTCGTATTGGCGTGCTCGTTGAGCTTCAGGGCGGCGATGCTGGGCTTGGGAAGGATATCGCGATGCATGTGGCCGCGAGCAAGCCGAGTTGCGTTGATGAGTCGGGTGTCGATGCGGACCTGGTCGAAAAGGAAAAAGCGATCTTCAGTGCACAGGCTGCTGAAAGTGGCAAGCCGGCCAATGTGATCGAAAAGATGGTTGAAGGCCGCATTAAGAAATTCCTTGGGGAAATCACCCTCGTTGGCCAAGCCTTCGTCAAGGATCCTGATCAGACGGTCGCCCAGCTTCTGTCCTCAAAAGGGGCAAAGGTGGCGCGCTTCGTTCGCCTTGAAGTCGGCGAAGGGATCGAAAAGGTCGAGAGCAACTTTGCCGAAGAGGTCATGGCGCAAGTTCGCGCTTCCTGATCCCGGAGATCCCCCGGTGCCCGGGGGTGCGTCACCTGACGGGCCCCCGGCATGCTTTCAGTAAACCCCTGACCGAGCAGATCCTAATGAGTACACCCAAATACCCTCGCATTCTGTTGAAACTGAGTGGCGAAGCCCTGATGGGCGAAAAAGGTGGTGGCATTGACGCCAGTACGATCGGTCGACTGGCAAAGGAGATTGCCGAACTGTGTGATGCCGGTGTTCAGGTTGGATTGGTGATTGGTGGTGGCAATATCATTCGAGGGGCCCAGACTGCGGGTCAAGGCCTTGAGCGGGTCACGGGGGACTACATGGGCATGTTGGCTACCGTTCTGAACGCGTTGGCGATGCAGGATGCGTTGGAACATCATGGCCGTCCGGTTCGGGTGATGTCGGCCCTCAAGATCAATCAGGTCTGCGAGGACTACATCCGGCGGCGGGCGATCCGGCATCTTGAGAAAGGGCGAGTGGTGATCTTTGCTGCTGGAACGGGTAATCCTTTCTTCACCACCGATACGGCTGCCAGTCTGCGCTCGATTGAGATTAACGCAAATCTTCTGATCAAAGCGACCAAGGTCGATGGGGTTTACACCGATGACCCCATGAAAAATCCCGATGCCACACTCTACAAGACATTGACCTATGATGAGGCGCTCGATCAGCGTCTTAACGTCATGGATGCAACAGCGTTGGTCCTATGCCGTGACCATGATATGCCGCTACGCGTCATGAATGTCTTTGAGCCAGGCGCTGTGATGCGAACGGTCATGGGTGAGGATATTGGTTCTTTGATTGAAACGGAAACATCAGCATGATTGACGATCTCCAGAAACGAACCGCGGAGCGGATGGCTAAGAGCATCGAGGCCTTGAAGCTTGAGCTTGCCAAAATCCGCACCGGACGGGCTCATCCGAGTCTTCTTGATCACGTGACGGTCTCCTATTACGGCAATGACGTGCCCCTCAGTCAGACGGCTAATGTGACCGTCGAAGATGCCAGAACACTTGCGGTGACGCCTTGGGAGCGGACCATGGTGCAGGCCATCGAAAAGGCGATCATGAGCTCTGATCTTGGGCTGAATCCTTCAACGGCAGGCACCGTCATTCGGGTTCCGATGCCGCCCCTGACCGAGGAGCGTCGCCGTGACCTCATTAAGGTGGTCCGGCATGAAGCGGAAAATTCAAGGGTCGCGATACGAAATATTCGCCGTGATGCCAATACGGATCTTAAAAATCTTGTGAAGGACAAGCAGTTATCTGAGGATGAGGAACGCAAAGGTCAGGACCTGGTCCAGAAACTGACCGATCAGTATGTGAAGGAGGTCGATGGCCTTCTTGAACAGAAAGAAAAGGATCTTCTCGCGATCTGAAGCTTCAAGGCCTTGGTGACGGCCTAGGCCTTTCATTCAGTATGGCGACTTACCCGGTACCCTCATGTCCTCATCCCCGGAACCATTGACAACCTCCGACCTGCCGCGCCATGTGGCCATCATCATGGATGGAAATGGACGATGGGCGAAGCAGCGGTTTCTGCCCCGTCCTGCAGGTCATCGTGCCGGCGTTGGCGCGGTCCAAAAAACGGTCGAACAGTGCATTGCCCATGGGATCGAGGTATTAACCCTGTTTGCCTTCAGTAGTGAGAACTGGCGACGTCCTGCTCAGGAAGTTTCTCTCCTGATGGAGTTGTTCATGCTGACGCTGGAGCATGAGACCAAGAAACTACACAACAATGGTGTGAGACTCCGTGTGATCGGTGATCGCGAGGCCTTCGCGCCGGTTCTTCAGGAGAAGATTCGAGAGGCAGAGGCGTTGACCCGGAACAATACAGCGCTTCACTTAGTCATTGCGGCCAATTATGGAGGGCGTTGGGATCTCACGCAGGCCGCGCGCCGGTTGGCTCAAGACGTTGAAGCCGGTCGCCTTCAAAGCGAGGCTATCACCGCTTCGATGCTGGAATCTCATTTGGCCCTAGCGGATCTTCCGGAACCGGATCTCTTTATTAGGACCGGTGGCGAACAACGGATCAGTAATTTTCTATTGTGGCAGCTGGCCTACACCGAACTTCACTTCTCACCCTTGCTGTGGCCGGACTTCGACGAGGCCGCCTTTTCTGAAGCACTGACGAGTTTTGCTAGCCGTCAACGACGGTTTGGTTACACCGGCGATCAGATCGAACGCAACCCCGCTTCCTAACCTCTTTTTATCCCTTTTATCAACGCAGGCCCCCCATGCTCAAGAACCGAATTCTGACGGCGTCCTTGTTGGCGCCCTTGATCATTGCCGCCATTCTTTTTTTACCGCCAGATGGTTTTGCCCTCCTCTGGGGAACCATTATTCTGCTGGGAGCCTTTGAGTGGTCGGGGCTCGCTGGCCTCAAAGGGAGCAGCAAATTCGCTTTCATTGGCGGTGTGTTGGGTCTGATGGTGGCTGCGCGCACCTTTGCACTTTCTTGGGCGCCTGGGGAACTGCCGGTGTGGTTCTATGTCCCGGTGATTATTTGGTGGGCGGCTTGGGCGATGGCCTTTCGGCGGATCCCAGAAAGGCTGGTCAAACACAAGTTTTCAAGAGCCTCAAGGGTGGTATCGGGGATCTTTGTTCTCGTTTCCGGCTGGATCATGATGGTTTGGCTTCGGCTTAATTTCTCTGAATACCAAGTCCTCTATCTGGTCCTGTTGATCTGGGTTGCCGATATTGCGGCCTATTTTGTAGGCAAGCGCTGGGGCTTTACCAAGCTGGTCATGGCGATCAGTCCTGGTAAGACCACTGAAGGCGTTTATGGCGCTCTCCTGGCCGCCGCGCTCTTTGCCCTGCCGGTTGGTTTCTTGCTTGGCCTTGATAAGCTTGCCTGGGTGGATTTCGTTTTTCTCTCCCTACTAACCGTGGCCTTCTCTGTGTGTGGTGATCTTTTTGAAAGCCTGATGAAGCGGGTTCAGGGCGTCAAGGACAGTGGCGGTTTGCTCCCAGGACATGGCGGCGTGCTGGATCGTATCGACAGTCTCCTTTCAGGGGTCGCTGTTTTCTATGTGGGGTCGCTATTAATTCCAATTTTTCTGCAGTTGGGGCCCAGTGTTGAGCCTGAGCTGATCCTCCAGTCCGATGAAGACATCATGATGGAGAGTGAGCCGGCGGACCACCATCATGACGGACCCATGGCCATCCCCGGTGAGGCCGACGACATGGCTCCACCAGCGGAGGATGAAGCAGATTCTATTGGCCAGGAAGCGAAATAATGAGTATCAAAGGCATATGTGTCCTCGGCTCCACCGGATCGATTGGTGTCAGTACGCTCGATGTGGTGGCACGTCACCCTGATCGCTATCGGGTCATTGCGTTGACCGCTAATAACAATGTTGATCGTCTTTTTGAGCAGTGTCAGCGATTTCTCCCGGCCTTTGCCGTGGTCATCGATCAGGATCACGCGGAAAGCCTCCGCCGACGTCTGGTCGAGGCGGGGAATAAAACCACCGAAGTATTGAGTGGGGCTAAGGCCCTTGAGGACGTCAGTGTCCTGCCGGCGGTCGATGCCGTGATGGCCGCGATTGTTGGGGCGGCAGGATTGCTGCCAACGCTCGCTGCGGCGCGCGCAGGGAAGACGGTTTTATTGGCCAACAAGGAAGCACTGGTCATGTCGGGGCCTCTCTTTATGGCCGCTGTCGCTGAATCTGGTGCGATTCTTCTCCCGATCGACAGTGAGCACAATGCGATATTTCAGTGCATGCCCGCACATTACCATGCCGGCCGAAGCGCGCTCGAGGTCCGCCGTATTTTATTGACGGCTTCTGGAGGCCCCTTCCTCCGGAAGGCCATTGAGGCCTTGCACGATGTGACCCCTGATGAGGCGGTGGCCCATCCTAATTGGGTCATGGGCCGCAAGATCTCCGTGGACTCGGCGACGATGATGAACAAGGGGCTTGAGCTCATTGAGGCCTGCTTGTTATTCCATACGCCCCCCGAAAAGGTAGAGGTCGTCATCCACCCTCAGAGTGTGATTCATTCCATGGTTGATTATGTCGATGGCACTGTTCTTGCGCAGATGGGTAACCCGGACATGCGGATTCCGATCGCCCATGCCATGGCTTGGCCCGAACGATTTGATTCTGGCGCCGAACCTCTCGATCTTTTTAAGATCCAACGTTTGGATTTTGAGGCCCCCGACTTTGAGCGGTTCCCCTGCCTTCAGAGAGCGTATGATGCGGTGACAGTTGGAGAGACGATGCCCGCAATCTTGAATGCGGCCAATGAGGTGGCCGTGGGATCCTTCCTTGAGGGGGGGATTCGGTTTACGGCGATTCCTGATGTCATTAAACACTGTATGGAGTCCGTTGCCGTCATGAAGGCTCACGATATTCCAGAGGTTCTAGAGGCGGATCGTCAGTCACGCGAAGCTGCGGCGGCCTATATTGCTCGATTACAGTCTTAACGGATGGAGAGATTGAAGCCCTGATGCCTGAGTTGTTGCATACGCTGTTCTTTTTTCTTATCGCTCTCATTGTCCTGATCGCGGTTCATGAGTTCGGCCATTATTGGGTGGCGAGGCATCTTGGGGTTCGGGTGCTGCGTTTTTCCCTTGGCTTTGGAACGGTGATCTGGCGCCATCAGAAAACACCGATGGATACCGAGTTCACTCTCTCTGCATTGCCTCTTGGGGGCTATGTCCGGATGGTGGACGAAAGGGAGGCTCCGGTGGCTGATGAAGATCTTCCCTATGCGTTCAATCGGAAGCCGCTTAGCGTTCGCTCGGCGATCGTCTTGGCCGGTCCCCTCTTTAATTTCTTGTTAGCGATTTCCCTCTATTGGGTCACCCTCATGTGGGGTGAAACGGGCACTCGGCCAGTGGTTGGTGAGGTGGTTCAGGGGACGATCGCCGCCCTTGCAGGCTTTAAAGAGGATGATGAGATTCTCGAAGTCGATGACACGCCCACACCGACCTGGGTTTTAGCGGTCGGCGGGATTATGGAGCGACTGCTCGATGAGGACCCTATTCCGGTTAAAGTGAAGACGGCAGCAGGTGAAGTGAGAGATCTCTCGGTCGTCAAGCCTCAGGATGTCGGCAACCAGCCGGAGGCGGTATACCAGCGGTTGGGCCTGAAGCCTAAGGAGCCTTCTCTCGAGCCTGTGATTGAGCGCATTGTGGCCGGTAGTGCCGCTGAGCAAGCCGGACTTAAGGCCGGTGACCGAATTCTCAAAGCCGATGATCAAATCATCAAGACCTGGAAGGCTTGGGTGGATTATGTCCGAGTACGACCCGGTCAGGTCATTGAAGCGGTGATCGAGCGGAACGATGTGGCGGTTGACCTTCAGTTGACGCCTGCTGCGGTTGACTCTGCCGAGGGGACGATTGGACAGATTGGTGCTGCGGTGAAGGTCCCTGAGGATCTCAAAAAGTCGATGGAGGTGGATTATCGCTTAGGCCCTTGGTCGGCGTTGGTTGCTGCGATCAAACGCACCGGAACTTACTCTTTGGCCACGCTCAAAATGGCAGGCCGCATGCTGATTGGCAAGGCCGCGGTAGAGAATCTGAGTGGTCCTATCAGCATTGCCCAGTATGCCGGGCAATCCGCCAGTCTAGGAATGATCCAGTTCCTCAAATTTTTAGCTCTCGTCAGTATCAGTTTGGGGGTCCTCAATCTGTTGCCTATTCCGGTGCTTGATGGCGGGCATCTGCTGTTCTATGGGGCAGAAGCGATCATGGGTCGTCCACTTCATGAAAAGACCCAAATTCGCTTTCAACAGATTGGGATGGCGATCCTGCTTCTTCTGATGGTGTTGGGTTTCTATCTCGATATTGGTCGCCTTTTCGCTTCGAATTAATTCACATTACTTGGGGTAACTTATGAAGTCATTACTGCTTGGAGTCTTCGCCGGCCTCCTTCTTACCACGGGATGGGTTCAAGCCGATCCCAAGGCGGTCGAAGCGGCCCTGAAGCTTGCGTTGCCCACCCTCAAGGCGGACTCTGTTGCAGAATCACCCATCAAGGGGGTGTATGAAGTGGTGGTTGGCACGCGCATGTTTTATGTTTCAGAAGATGGTCATTATCTGATGCAGGGAGCGATGATCGACCTTAAGACGCGGGAGGATGTGACCGAAAAGAAGTTGTCGGGCGCACGGCTGTCGGCGTTGGCGAAGATGGGTACCGACAACATGATCATTTTCAAGCCGAAGATCCAAAAGCACGTGGTCTACGTCTTTACCGATATCGATTGCGGTTACTGCCGGAAACTCCACTCTGAAATGGACGACTATCTCCGCGAGGGTATTGAAATCCGTTACCTATTTTTCCCGCGCGCAGGAAAAGATACCGACTCCTATTACAAGGCGGTGACTGTGTGGTGCTCCAAGGATCGAAATGCGGCGCTGACGCGAGCAAAGAATGGGGAGAATCTGGCGCGCAAAGAGTGCAAGAATCCGGTGGATGACCAGATGGCGTTAGCCTCAGCCATGGGTGCTAATGGGACTCCAATGATCGTGACCGAAAAGGGCACCATTTATCCAGGGTATGTGCCGGCCAAGGAGTTGCTCAAGATCCTTGAAGAAAAGTCTGAAGGCCTCACTGGAATTGACCCAGCGGCGGCTCCCTAAGTCCTCTGTCCCACCATCAGGCTGACCTCGCCAAAAACGCTCGGCGGAGTCAGCCTCGCTTGGCCTTCATCTCAAATAATAAATCCAGCGCTTCTCTTGGGGTCATCTCTTCAGGGTCCACCCCATCGAGAAGGAGAAGCGCGGGGTCCTTGATCATATCCCTGAAAAGATCTAGCTGTTGTCCTTGGCGCGGCTCAACCGGCCGCTGAAGGGTCTGGGCTTCGAGGGCTCTGAGCTTCTCCCGCGCCTTTTTGACGACACTTTTGGGAACTCCCGCCAAGGCGGCAACCTCAAGACCGTAGCTTTGGTTGGCGGGACCCTCTTTGACCGCGTGCAGAAAGACAATGCCCTGATGGTGCTCTGCGGCATCCAAGTGGACGTTAGCCACTTCCGGAACCTCCTCTGGGAGCTGAATCAATTCAAAGTAATGGGTTGCAAAAAGGGTCATCGATCCCGTGACTCGGGCGAGATGCTCGGCCGTTGCGAAAGCCAGCGATAGGCCGTCAAAGGTGCTGGTGCCTCGACCTATTTCATCCATCAGGACGAGGCTCTTAGGTGTGGCATGATGCAGAATATGAGCCGTTTCGGTCATTTCGACCATGAAGGTCGAGCGGCCATTGGCGAGATCATCTGAGGCGCCAATTAGGGTGAAGATGCGGTCAATGGGGCCCATGACCGCTTGTTCCGCCGGTACGAAGGAGCCAATGTGCGCCAGAAGCACAATGACCGCAGTCTGTCGCATATAAGTCGATTTTCCACCCATATTAGGCCCGGTGATGATCAGCATTCGCCGCTGCTTTGAGAGCTCAAGGTCATTCGGAACAAAGGGGTGATCGAGAACACTTTCGACCACAGGGTGGCGTCCCCCTTTGATGCTAATCCCTGGCTCCTGGGTAAACGTTGGACGATGGAAGTTGAGGCTGTCTGCGCGCTCTGCGAGCGTTCCTAGAACGTCCAGTTCGGCGAGGCCCTCGCCGATCAGCTTGAGTGCCATAAGGTCCTCTGCCAATCGGTCCAGGAGAGCCTCCCAAAGGGTTTTCTCAAAAGCGAGAGCCCGCTCGCGAGCCCCTAAAACCTGCTCTTCAAAGGCCTTGAGCTCGGGGGTGATATAGCGCTCAACGCCCTTCAGGGTTTGGCGTCTGACGTACTCTTGGGGCACGCGGTCGGCCTGAGTTCTTGAAAGTTCAAGATAGAAGCCTTGCACCCGATTGAACCCCACTTTGAGGTTCGAAAGCCCCGTTTTCTCGCGTTCACGCTGTTCGAGATCGAGAAGAAACTGGTCCTGATGTAAGCTCAAACGCCTCAGTTGGTCGAGCTCTGGATGGTATCCCTCTCGGATGACGCCGCCATCTCTGATGAGGACAGGGGGCTGATCAATAATGGCTCTTTGTAAAAGATCCAAGAGTAAAGCTTGGGGGGCCAGGGCTCTTCTTAGATCTTGCAGTAATGTCGCCTCAAGAGGGGTTAAGAGAGTCTGAAAAGCCGGCAGGGCGTCGAGCGCGAGGCGAAGAGTGACCAGATCCCGGGGTCGGGCTGATCGCAAAGCAATCCGCGCGACGATGCGTTCGATATCGCCAATGGCTCTCAAGTGATCCCTCACGCCCCCCATCGCCCCCTGCCCTAGAAGGCTATCGATCGCATCGTGACGGGCACTCAAAATCGCCTGTTCTCGTAACGGTTGATGCAGCCAACGTCTCAGCAGTCGGCCACCCATCGCCGTTACCGTGCGATCGAGGACGCCGAAGAGCGTCAAATCCACGCGGCCCGAAGGGTGATAGTCCAGTTCGAGGTTGCGGCGGCTTGCCGCATCCAAGGCAATCAGATCTTCGTGGCGTTCAAGGCGCATCCCTTCAATATGGGGTAATGCTGATTGTTGGGTTTCCTTCACATATTCCAGCAAGGCACCGGCTGCAGCTAATGTTGCTGGCATATCCTGACAGCCAAAGGCGGTGAGGTCGTGGACATTGAATTGGCGAATCAGGAGGCGCCTCGCGCTTTCGGCTTCGAAATGCCAACTGGGCCGGCGGGTGGTTCCTGGTCGCTTAAGGATGGCGGAGGGTAGCGCCTCCTCGTCACTGATGAGGAGTTCCGCTGGATTCAGGCGCTCGAGTTCGCTGAAGAGGGTGTCCATCGATGCGAGTTGTTCGACGATAAAGCGTCCCCCTGCCAGATCGAGGGCAGCCAGACCGAGGCTGGATCCTGTGGTTGCCACGGCCACTAAGAGGTTGTCCCGGCGATCTTCCAGCAAGGCTTCCTCGGTCACGGTTCCAGGTGTCACGATACGGACCACGCGGCGTTCGACCGGCCCTTTAGCTAACTGGGGATCGCCGATCTGCTCACAGATGGCCACCGATTCACCCAGTCGGACCAATCGCGCGAGATACCCCTCTGCAGCGTGATAGGGTAGTCCAGCCATCGGAATCGGAGCCCCGGCAGACTCGCCCCGAGCGGTCAAGGTGATGTCGAGGAGTTTTGCGGCGCGTTTAGCATCGTCGTAGAACAGCTCATAGAAATCACCCATACGAAAGAACAAGAGGCGCTCGGGGTGCTCTGCCTTGATACGAAGATATTGCTGCATGAGCGGCGTATGGGTCGTTTTGGGAGAGTCTAGGCTCGACATGAGGAATGACTTTGACGGATAGTGTGAATGGGACGTTGAATGATGGGAGGTATCGCGTGGCAGTGACCGATGAGACGAATCGATGGGCAATCCAATTGGCCAAAATCCTGACGCATCGGGGTATTCTACTGGTCACGGCCGAGTCCTGTACGGGGGGTGGTATTGCTGAAGCGCTGACATCGGTTCCTGGCAGCTCTCAGTGGTTTGATCGGGGCTTTGTGACCTACAGCAATGCGGCCAAGATCGACATGTTGGGCGTTGAGCCATCGCTGATTGCTCATTGGGGCGCAGTCAGTGAGCCGGTGGTGGCCGCCATGGTGGGCGGTGCTCTTGATCGCAGTCAGGCTGATCTCGCGGTGGCGGTCACTGGGATCGCGGGCCCCACGGGAGGAACACCCGATAAGCCGGTCGGCACGGTTTGGTTTGGGCTGGCCCGCCGACCTTATCCGGTTCATACGTTCTGTCGTTGTTTTGAGGGTGGCCGTCAAGCCGTCAGACAACACGCTGTGGTGAGCGCTATCGGTGCGCTGATCCAGCTTTTGGATGATGAGGAAGGGGTTCTCTCTTGGGGGCTTACCTTGCCTAAAGTCCAGCGATAAAGATCGACAAAGTAGGCCGTTTGAAAGGTATCCCGAGGGGCTGAGCCTATGAGATAATCAAGGATTGACCCTTACCCTGAGGCCTAGAACCCCCCCTATGGATGACAACAAGCAAAAGGCGTTGAGTGCAGCTCTTTCTCAGATAGAGAAACAGTTCGGCAAGGGTACGGTCATGCGGATGGGGGATACCCCCGCTAATCGAGACCTTGAAATTATCCCTACAGGCTCTTTGACGCTTGATATCGCGCTCGGCTGTGGTGGCCTGCCCCGGGGCCGCATTGTGGAGATCTATGGCCCTGAATCATCGGGTAAAACGACGTTGACTCTCGAGGTCATTGCGCAGGCGCAGAAGCTTGGGGGCGTTGCGGCGTTCATTGATGCCGAGCATGCCCTCGATCCTAGTTACGCTGAAAAAATTGGCGTCAATCTTGATGAATTGTTGGTCTCACAGCCCGATACCGGCGAGCAGGCCCTTGAGATTGTTGATATGTTGGTGCGCTCTGGCGGCGTCGACATTGTGGTGGTCGACTCGGTAGCGGCGCTCACCCCCAGAGCTGAAATCGAGGGTGAGATGGGTGATTCTCATGTCGGTCTCCAAGCCCGATTGATGTCCCAAGCCCTTAGAAAACTGACCGCCAATATCAAGCGATCGAATACGCTGGTGATCTTTATCAATCAGATCCGTATGAAGATTGGAGTCATGTTTGGGAGCCCTGAAACGACAACGGGTGGTAATGCGCTCAAGTTCTATGCGTCGGTGCGTCTTGATATTCGCCGGCTCGGGGCCATTAAGGCGGGTGATGAGGTGATTGGTAATGAAACCCGGGTCAAGGTGGTCAAAAATAAGGTGGCCCCTCCCTTTAGGAATGCCGAATTTGAAATCATTTACGGTGAAGGGGTTTCCCGTGAAGGTGAGCTGGTTGATCTCGGTGTGACTCATGAGCTGGTTCAAAAGTCAGGTTCTTGGTACAGCTATGCCGGGGAACGGATCGGGCAGGGTAAGGATAATGTCAGGAACTTCCTCAAGGAGCATCCTGAAATCGCTACAGCCCTTGAAGCGAAGATCCGCGAGAAATCACTCGGTACCGCGGCGGCGGGTCGACCCGTTGGTGCGGCGGCGGTTCCTGTTGAGGATGACCTCTGATTGATCCCGAGGCGTTGAGGCAGGAGATTCGAAGTGCCGCCATGCGCTATCTCGCTCGGCGGGAACACTCCTCAAGGGAGCTTTGCCAAAAACTGATTGGCAAGAATTTTGCTGAAGATTTAGTGGTCGAGGTGGTGAAAGAGTTTGCCGTCTTGGGTTACCAAAGCGATGAGCGTTTCGCTGCCATGTTAGCGCTCACTCGGCGACGCCAAGGTTATGGCCCGTTGCGGATCCGACAGGAGCTCCGTCAGCACGATATCGATCGCTGGGTTCTCCCAGAGGGCGAGGAGAGTGAGTGGCGTGATGAGATCAGCCGTGTCCATCAACGGCAGTACGCCGGGAAGGCCCCGGCAACCTCGAAAGATCGGTTGGCTCAGGAGCGTTTTCTGCGCCGACGGGGCTTTTCGGGTGAGGAGATCGTTCGCTTCTTCCGTCATTTAGGGGCGGGTGGGCGGAACGATTAATGGACTGATTTTTTTCTATTAGAGAACGGCTGTAGCATGACCAGCGCCGAATTGCGGAGTTTATTTCTGACTTTTTTTGAACAACGCGGACACCAGAGCGTTGCTTCGAGTCCTCTCATCCCTGCCAATGACCCCACGCTCCTCTTTACCAATGCTGGCATGGTGCAGTTCAAGGATGTCTTTTTAGGTCGGGAAGAGCGTCCTTATGTCAGGGCCGCCTCCTCGCAGCGGTGTGTCAGGGCGGGCGGCAAGCACAATGATCTTGAGAACGTTGGCTATACCGCGCGGCATCACACCTTCTTTGAAATGCTGGGCAATTTCAGCTTTGGTGATTATTTCAAGGAAGAAGCGATCCGCTTTGCCTGGCAATTCTTGACGGGCGAACTGGCGATTCCTCCCGAGCGACTTTGGGTGACGGTCTACGATCAGGATCCTGAAGCTGAGGCGATCTGGCTGAACGTCATCGGGGTGGATCCTTCCCGTCTTTCTAGAATTGGCAGCAAAGACAACTTCTGGAGTATGGGGGATACCGGGCCTTGTGGTCCCTGTACGGAGATTTTCTACGATCATGGCCCCCATATTGCGGGTGGGCCGCCGGGTTCGCCGGAGGAGGATGGCGACCGCTATATCGAGATCTGGAACCTGGTCTTTATGCAGTATGATCGGGCGGCTGACGGTACCCTTAATCCCTTACCCAAACCCTCGGTAGATACCGGTATGGGGCTTGAGCGGATCGCTGCGGTTGTGCAAGGCGTGCACAGCAATTACGACACCGATCTTTTTAGGGGTCTGGTTCAGGCGGCGGCCGGCCTTGCCGGTCTTGAAGATACTGACAACAGTTCGCTGAGAGTTCTTGCCGACCACATCAGGTCCTGTTCCTTTCTGATCGCTGACGGCGTTCTTCCAAGCAATGAGGGACGGGGGTATGTGCTTCGACGGATCATCCGCCGGGCCATCCGTCATGGCTACAAGCTCGGTATCCGTGACGTGTTTTTCTTTAAGTTGGTCGACCCTCTGTGTGTCCTGATGGCCGAGGCCTATCCGGAGTTACTCGCTTCAAAGGGCACGGTGGAGCAGGTCCTTAAAAAGGAGGAGGAGCGCTTCGCTGAAACCTTGGAGCAAGGGATGCGGATTCTGGATGGCCAGCTTACCAAAGTCTCAGGGGGCGTCATTCCAGGGGATATCGTCTTTCAGCTGTATGACACCTACGGGTTTCCGGTTGATTTGACTGCTGATATCGCGCGTGAGCATGGCGTGACCCCAGATCTTGAGGGTTTTGAAAAAGCCATGAACGCTCAGCGTGAAAGGGCCCGTTCGGCGAGTCACTTTGCGGTGGATTATTCGAGTGAGATTCAACTCGATGCCTCGTGTCAATTTACCGGTTATGAGCAGCTCTCCGATGAGAGCATCATTCTTGGGCTTTATCGGGACGGCGTTTCGGTCGATGCGGTTGGGCCTGGCGAAACAGCCACCGTGGTGCTCGAAAAAACCCCGTTCTATGGAGAGTCAGGCGGCCAGGCGGGTGATCGTGGGGAGCTCTTCACCGGGGATAGTCGCTTCGAAGTCCAAGATACACAGAAACAGGGTTCTGGCCTCATTCTTCATCTTGGCACCCTGGTGGCGGGTACGCTTCGAGTAGGCACGAAGGTGCGCGCCGAAGTCAACGCCGATCACCGCCGGGCCATCGCTCTCAACCATTCGGCGACGCATCTTTTACATGCCGCCTTGAGATCGCTTCTGGGTGAGCATGTCGCTCAGAAAGGCTCTCAGGTCACAGCGCAACGCCTCCGCTTTGATTTTTCCCATTTTGAACCCGTCACTTCCGATGAATGTGACCGCATTGAACGCATGGTCAACGACCAGATCCGGATCAATAGCCGGATTCAGGCAGATGTCATGGCGCGCGATGAAGCGATGAAGGTGGGCGCTATGGCCCTTTTCGGAGAAAAGTACGGCGAAGAGGTTCGGGTTCTTCGCATTGGCGATTTTTCGACGGAGCTGTGTGGCGGTACCCATGCCCAGCGCTCGGGTGATATCGGATTTTTCAAACTCGTCAGCGAGGTCGGAGTTGCCTCAGGCGTCCGCCGGATGGAGGCGGTCACCGGACTTGGCGCTTACGAGTGGGTCAAGTCCAATGAGCGTCTGATCGGATCCATTCAGGAACGTATCAAGGCCGGGCGCGACTCGCTCGAAGAAAAGTTAGAGCAAATTATTGAGAAGAGCAAAACGCTTGAAAAAGAAGTGGAGCGATTGAAGGGCAAGATGGCCAGCGCCTCCGGTGATGATCTGATGGCCAAGGCGATCGATCTTGGTTCGATCAAGGTCTTGGCGGCCCGCATTGATGATGCGGATGCTAAGGTGTTGCGGGAATTGGTGGATCAGCTCCGATCCAAGCTTGGGAGCTCCGCCGTGGTGTTAGGTGGTCTGGTCGAAGGCAAGGTCACCCTCATTGCCGGAGTCTCTAAGGATCGGATTGATCAGGTCAAGGCCGGCGATCTCGTTAACATGGTGGCGCTTCAGGTCGGCGGTAAGGGTGGTGGTCGTCCGGATTTGGCCCAGGCAGGCGGCACCGATGCCACCCATCTCGACAGCGCTTTGAGCGGTGTCGCGGAGTGGGTTCGAAAGGCAATGGTCTGAAAGGATGCAGTAGGGCAGGACGATGGCACTTTTTGTTCATAAATACGGTGGGACTTCCGTTGGGAGTGTCGAGAGAATCCGTCATGTGGCTGACCATGTGATGGCGGCCAGGGCCCGCGGTGAGTCGATCGTGGTGGTGGTTTCGGCGATGAGCGGGGAGACTAATCGACTGTTAGCCTTAGCGCGGGAGGCTCAGGCCTCGCCGGATACCCGGGAGCTTGATGTTCTCTTGTCGACCGGGGAGCAGGTCACGATTGCTCTTTTGGCGATGGCATTGATTGAGAGAGGGTGCCCTGCGACGTCTTACACAGGCAGCCAAGTCTCCATCATGACGGATACGGCCCATACCAAGGCGCGGATCATGAATATTGATACGCAGCCGATTCTTCAGGACCTTCAGAAAGGGAAGGTGGTCGTGGTGGCAGGGTTTCAGGGGGTGACCCGGGCTGGTGACATTACGACGCTCGGTCGTGGCGGCTCAGACACCACAGCGGTGGCGCTCGCCGCTGCGCTGAAAGCGGAGGAGTGCTTGATCTATACCGATGTTGATGGGGTCTACACCACCGATCCTCGCATCGAACCAAAGGCGCGGCGCCTTGATCGGATTACCTTTGAGGAAATGCTCGAGATGGCGAGTCTTGGATCCAAGGTCCTGCAGATTCGTTCGGTCGAATTCGCCGGCAAATACAACGTTCCCTTAAGGGTTCTTTCAAGCTTCAAGCCGGGTGAGGGAACCTTGATCAGTTATGAGGATGACAGCATGGAAAAGCCCCTGATTTCGGGTATCGCCTTTAATCGTGATGAGGCCAAACTGACGATACTGGGCGTGCCTGATCGCCCGGGGATTGCTTCGCGTATCTTAGGTCCGATTGCTATGGCCAACATCGAAGTCGACATGATTATTCAAAATGTCGCGGAAGATGGGACCACCAATTTCACTTTTACGGTAAATCGCTCCGATTATCCCAAGGCGCTCGGTATTCTTGAAACGACCCGCCAGCAGCTGGAAGCCCGGCAAGTCGAGAGCAATGATGGGATTGTCAAGGTCTCGATTGTTGGTGTTGGGATGCGATCCCATGCCGGGATTGCCGCTAAGATGTTTGAGACATTGGCGCATGAAAAGATCAATATCCAGATGATTTCGACCTCCGAGATCAAGATTTCTGTGGTCATCGATGAAAAGTATCTGGAGCTGGCTGTGCGGGCCCTTCATGAGGCCTTCGAGCTTGATCATCCTCCGGTTGCGGGCTAACAAAAGCGTGACCGGCTGATTTCAAGGTGCTACAATCCTGCACCTCGCTTGCTCCTTGGTGCATGGTGACAGGGATTGACACGACGTCTCCCGAGGTTCCTTTCATTCAGTGCGAGATCTGTAAGGGACGATTTTATGCTGATATTGACTCGTAGGGTCGGAGAGACTTTGATCATTGGTGATGAAGTCACCGTGACCGTACTCGGTGTGAAGGGTAACCAGGTCCGAATTGGTGTTAACGCGCCAAAAAACGTGACAGTTCACCGCGAAGAGATTTACGAGCGTATCAAGCGTGAATCGGATCTTGAAGAGGATTCGACCCAAGGCTCGACCGACTGACGCGAGCCATAGCGGGTTAGCACTACGATTTAGGAGAGATGGCCGAGAGGCTGAAGGCGCTCCCCTGCTAAGGGAGTATAGGGCTAATAACTCTATCGAGGGTTCGAATCCCTCTCTCTCCGCCACCACTGCGGTGGATCTTCGATCGAAAGATCGGGTCCAACCGGCTTTTGAGAGCCAAACCAGAAGCCCCGGAAGGGGCTTTTTTGTTCGCGGGTTTGCGCGATGGCAAGAATTGGCTTTTACTTGTTATGTTTTATGCCTATAATGGCCGGATTTTTCGGCTGTGCCGTATTTGTTTGAGGAGTCCTGATGGTCACTATTCGTTTATCCCGTGGCGGTGCAAAGAAACGCCCTTTCTACCACGTGGTGGTTACTGACAGCCGCAATAAGCGTGATGGTCGGTACATTGAGCGTCTGGGGTTTTTTAACCCGATTGCAACGGGAAAGGCGGAGCGACTCTCGCTCAATGAAGCGCGCATCGAGTACTGGGTGGGTCACGGTGCACAGACCACAGATCGTGTCACGACCTTGCTGAAAGAGTTCCGTAAGAAAGCGGGTTCGGTTGCTGCGTAAAATCAGCAGGCTGGGCGTTTTTTAATGTCCGGATTAGTGATCGTTGGTGAGCTCACGATGCCCTTTGGGGTTCTAGGCTGGGTCAAGGTGAGGTCGTTTACCGACCCACCGGCAAATATTCTCCGCTACACGCCGTGGATGCTTGAATCCCGGGGAGAGCAGCGGTTGGTCGATGTGGTGGAAGGCAGGCCTCATGCAGGTACTGTCGTTGTTCGCATCGAAGGTTTTTCGAACCGTGATGAGGCCCTGAGCCTCCGCGGATCAAAAGTGATGGTTCCTCGGGATGTGTTCCCGCGGGCACCCCAAGGCTCCTTTTACTGGGCGGACCTGATGGGACTCCGGGTCGAAACCAGTGAGGGAATTGAATTGGGGCGGGTGGCCGGATTAATGGAGACGGGCGCCAACGATGTGCTTGAAGTGAAGGGCGATAGGGATCGACTGATTCCCTTCGTTATGGGTCATTACGTGAAGGATGTGAGACTTGATGAGGGTCTCCTGATCGTTGACTGGGATCCTGAATTTTAAAGGGCGGCATGCGATTTGATATCGTGAGCCTGTTCCCGGACCGGGTCGTCGATATGGCGATGGCTGGAGTGACTGGTCGGGCCGTTGAGCGGGGGCTGGTAGATCTTCGCTTGTGGGACCCGAGAGATTATGCTCAAGACCGTCATCGGACGGTCGATGATCGGCCCTATGGGGGTGGTCCAGGCATGGTGATGAAGTTCGAGCCCTTGAGAGACGCCATTCGTGCGGCTCGGGCCGATGTAGAGATTCCGGCTAGGACCCTTTATTTGAGTCCACAAGGGCGTCTGTTGAATCAGCGCCAGGTCGTTGAATTTTCGGAGTGTCCACGACTCATTCTCGTGGCCGGCCGTTATGAGGGGATTGATGAACGCCTCATAGAGGCTGAGATTGATGAGGAATGGTCGATTGGCGACTATGTCCTGAGTGGCGGTGAACTGCCTGCCTTGGTGTTATTCGATGCGGTGGTTCGACTGCTCCCGGGTGTTCTCGGGCATGCCGAGTCAGCGCTCCAGGATTCGCACATGGAAGGGCTGTTGGATTGTCCTCATTACACCCGACCCGAGTGGATTGAGGGGCGTGAGGTGCCGGAGGTACTGCAATCTGGTAACCATGAGGCGATTCGACGCTGGCGGCTTCGGCAATCGTTGGAGAGAACCCGATTGCGGCGACCCGATCTCCTCGAAAAGGCAGATCTCGACCGGGAGCAACGTCTGCTGCTGGCCGAATTAGAACAGGAACGATTGAGCGATCACGATTTGAGATAAAGAGAAAACCGATGTCAAACATAATTCAGCAACTCGAAACCGAATGGATGGGTGGTAAAACCATCCCTTCATTTGCCCCCGGCGACACGGTTGTCGTTCAGGTTCGCGTCAAGGAAGGGAATCGCGAGCGTCTCCAGGCTTATGAGGGCGTCGTGATTGCCAAGCGCAACCGGGGTTACCACTCGGCATTCACCGTGCGTAAGATCTCCCATGGGGAAGGTGTCGAGCGTGTGTTTCAGACTTACAGCCCCCAGGTCCAGGAGATTCTGGTCAAGCGTCGGGGCGATGTTCGTCGCGCCAAGCTTTACTACCTCCGGGATCGTACCGGTAAGGCCGCCCGCATCAAGGAAAAAATCTAGTCTCGACCTTGCCGAATGCCGGCAATCAAGACAAGAACCAAAAGGGCAGCGAT
>JBEIRQ010000255.1:0-3053 GCA_040375885.1 Methylococcus sp. | reverse complement strand
TTTTTAGGGTTTTAGGCGGGTCAGGGCTTCAGGTATCGATCAACCCAAGTTGGATAGGGCGATTCGAGAAAGCCGCTGAGCTGCCTGACATCCTCTCGGTAGAAGTCCTGAAGTTTTTTCACCAAAGGTTTCGGTATCGGCTCGGAGACATCACTTGAAATTTGTTGGTAGAAATGGGCTTTGCCTGCCTCAATCATCCCTCTTGGGAGGACGTGCCTAATCAATGCCTTGAGGCCGGATGTGGCCAAAAAACGGTTGAGTCCTTGATGCCTTGCCTGGCCCCAGTCGTTCAATCGGGCAGCCTCATCCGTGAATCCCTCTGCGTCGACCTTGAGGAAAAGGCTGAGGGTTTGATCGAGGAGAGGTCTTTGATTGAGGTGGTCGATATCGAGGATCAGGAGCTGATTTTTTGGGAAGTAATTTAGGAACCGATGGAGGCCTTCACCATAAAGCCCGCTTTCAAGGAGGCCGTGGCGAGAAAGGGTGCCTGATTCACGATCGCTCCATTCCTCCCTTATCGCCTCTTCAAAGGTATCGGGAATCAAGGCATCTCTCTTTTCCATCCGGTAATGCGAGAGGGCTCGCTGGATGGGATCCCTGATGACAGCGATCAATTTAGCGTTTGGATGAGCGGCGTGAATGAGCGCGGCCGCTTTGGTGGATCTGAGATAAAAGGGACAGGCCTCTCCCTGGTAACGCTCAAGACCCTCTGATGCCATGAGTGTTTGGTAGGTCTTAAGGTCCTTGATGAGACCATTGTGGCGACTTTCACCCTTTTGAAGTAGGGCATTCACTTGGGCTAAGTTCAGGGATTCAATATGGCTCAAGACAGGCCACAGATCCTGGCAGTAGTGATAGGTTTCCTTGACCGGCGACATCCTGATAGCCGGATGGCTATTGAGGAGGGCATGGAGGGTCGTGGTTCCCGCCTTGGTGGCTCCAATGACAAAAAGAGGCTCTTTTTTAGTCATCATGTGTGAGGGCCTAATAGCGCCCCTTGAGACCGGAGCGCCAGATGAAAATACGATGACGAAGAGAGGTTGGAAGCAGCATTGAAAGGAGGAGAATCAGGACCTGGAGGGGATTCATTCCATGCCGCAGTGACTCCATGGCGTGTTGACGGCAGTGGGGGAAGTCCCCGCTCAATGCGTCATACATGGCGGCATGGAAAAGATGTCGGGCATAGACCTTAGGGCAATGGGTTAGCCAATCTTCTGAATAGCGGCGGAGAAGCTCGCGATAGCCTTTGGCGAGACCCGCTGAACGCTCAATGGTGACCCTGGCGCTGGTGAGGTTTTGCCCATGATTCATGTGATAGATGAGGGCGGGTTGATGGATGTATAGGAATTTATAGTGCTTCGCGATCTCGTACCAGCGAAGCCCTTCAAGTCCATTCCCTCCGGTCCAAAAGGGAGCAGTCTCCAGCGCTTTTCGACGAAAGATCCTCAGCGCCTCGCCTTGTGCCTTACAGCCACAGAGGAGGTCTTCATAGCCTAAAATCATGCGATCCTCAGCAAACTGTGAATGCCCCCCACCTCCCTTTGGTGTGCGAACGGCAAAGGCAGCGACGCCGATGTCTTCTGGCGCTTCTGAGAGGGTCCTCACCATGAGAGCGAGTGTTTCAGGGGTGGCTAGTTCGTCATCACTGTCGAGGAAGAGGACGAGATCCGCGCTCACCTCGAGTTCCCCCCTCGCTCTCGCGACATTGCAGCCCTGATGGTTCTGACGGATGTAATGGATACGTTCATCCTTGAGGTGGCTAAAGAATTGATCGGTGTGGTCCACGGAACCATCGTCGACGACAATCCATTGAAATCGGCTTTCACTCTGACATTCAAGGGATGCCCAGGCTCTAGGGAGGAGATGGGCACGATTGAAGGTGGGCGTGATAATGCTGACGAGGGGACTCATCGGCCTCTGACCTTAAGGCTTACGGAGGGGTTCATGAAAGGCTTGGTTTCACTATGTCATTTTGAATCAGAAAGGCCAGAACGCGTTCAACCGACTCCTCGAGGGATTCAACCCCGGTGCTGATGGTGAGGTCTGGATGCAGGGGTTCTTCATAAGGCGATGAGATTCCGGTGAACTCCTTAATCTCCCCCAGACGGGCCTTTTGATAAAGTCCTTTGACATCCCGTTGCTCGCAAATTTCAATGCTGGCTTGGCAATAGATTTCAAAAAAATCGCCGGCTTCAAAGAGTTTTCGTGCCTGGTCTCGATCGATCCTCAGGGGCGATATGAAAGCTGTCAAAACGATGTTGCCCGCATCAACAAAGAGTTTGGCCGTTTCGCTGATCCGCCGGATATTTTCAGAGCGATCCTCAAGACTAAAACTAAGATCTGAACAGAGTCCATGGCGGACATTATCGCCATCAAGGACATAGGTATGCCCCCCGCGTTGATAAAGCGATTCTTCGACCGCATGGGCGAGGGTTGATTTTCCAGCCCCCGATAATCCGGTGAACCAAAGGACCGCGGATCGATGTCCAAAGAGCAAAGCTCTTCGATGCCGAGTGACGGTGGCGGCATGGCGGATCAGATGAAGGTTCTTGGTGTTCATGAGGTCCTTTTGGCGACAGAGTCTACGGTTTGGGATCCTTTGAACCAGTGAGAAAGATCCCGATCGAGAAGGCCAGAGAGCCGCTTGATATCGTCTCTGAAGTGATTTTCAAGAACGACTCTCATCGCGGGACTTAAGGGGTCTCGGTCCCGATAGGTCACATTTTTTTTCTCAAGCCCTCCAAGGAGCCCAAAGCTTTTCCGGATGCCGAGCGTTTCCTTCAGAAGAACCATCGCTTGCATCAGGGTGTGGGCGAGCTTCGATTTGCGTTCTTTCGCTGGATTTCTGAGCGGGAAGATCTCGCGGCCATCATCGGGAAGGCCTAAAAAGGAAAGGACCTTAAGATAGTGTTGGCGCGGATTGTCTTTAACATCATCCAGTAAGAGCGTGTGGACCTTGCTCTTTTGGACCGTGCTCAAGAGTCTTTCAAGCTGCTCACCAATCAGGCAGGCGCTCCCATAATCAAGATGTCTTGGGTTTCGGCACCAGGTCG
>JBEIRQ010000170.1:0-4240 GCA_040375885.1 Methylococcus sp. | reverse complement strand
GCGTCTTGGCAATACTGGCGGCCCCAAGCAGCGCGATGACCAGGAGCCACAGCACCATAATCGGACTAAAAAGGCCCGCAATGAAAGCGGTTCCTCGGCGCTGAATCAGAAAGAGGATAGCCAGAATAATGAGGGTGATGGGGAGAATTAGTTCTTTGAGTGATGGCGCAGCCAGCTTGAGCCCTTCTACTGCGCTCATGACGGAAATGGCTGGGGTAATGACTGCATCACCAAAAAACAGCGCCGCCCCCATTAGACCGATCGAAAGAACAATCAAACGAAGCTTCGGACGATCAATCACGGTTCGCTGCACCAAGGACAGCAGTGCCATGATGCCGCCCTCCCCTTTGTTGTCGAGGCGCATGATCAAGAGGGCATATTTGAGGCAGACGACCACGATCAGCAGCCAAAAAACCATCGAGAGAACACCCAAGACATGATCCGGAGTGACTGAGAGGCCACTACGACCTCCAAAAGCCACGCGCAAGGCGTAGAGGGGGCTCGTGGCGATATCACCAAAGACCACCCCCATGCAGCTGAGCACCAACCCCCATTGGAGACCCTCAGAACGTTCCGATCCGCGCTTGATGGTCAACATAAGGTTCTATCGGTGGGTCGTTGGCTGTGGTCCATTTTCAGCGGAGTCAACAGCAGGCCCATTGTTCAGGCGACCTTATGACCAGGGTTTATCCGGCTGAAGCGGGCTACCCTTCGCATCATGAGATGGGTTAAAAGGAGGGTTCCGAAATAGAAAAGGATTTCAATCCCATCGGGATGATCGACATAGCCCACCAGCGCATGAAGAATTTGGCCCAATAGGCTTTTCTCTGGCAGCCATTCAGACGTATCCCAAATACCTTGCCCTAGGGCCGGCAGCCAATCGGCTTCGACCAGAAAAGAGGCAGCCTGGGCGGCGAGACCTGCGGTGAGAAAGAGAATCAAAAGACTGGTCACTGAGAAAAAATACCTAAGAGGAATTTTGGCTAGCCCGAAATAGAGCACAAGGCCGACTAAAGCGCCTAAAAAGAGACCCAGACCGCCCCCCCCAAAAAGGGCCATGAGCCCCCCTTCCTCGGCACTGACCAGCCCATAGAGGAAGAGAATCAGCTCTGAACCCTCCCGAAGCACTGCCAAGCCGACGACGACCGAAAGGCCATGAAGGGGACGTTGCCCCTCCAAAACCTCTCGACCCAATTGATTCATATCGCGGGCCATCTCGCGGCCGTGCTGCTGCATCCAGACGCTGTGCCAGGTCAGCATGCCGACGGCAACCAATAAAACCCACGCATTGAACAGCTCCTGCCCCACTCCCTCAACCGCTTGCGCCAGACGATCCGCTATGAGCGCCAAGACAAGAGACCCTAAAAGGCCAAGGAGGACCCCTCCCAAGATCCAACGCCCCCGGTGGTAAGCACCCCGACTGGCTGCCATCACGATACTGATGATCAGTGCAGCCTCAAGGACCTCCCGAAATACAATGATCGCGATACCCCACATGATGGATCTTCCTCAAGAAGCTAACGGACAACCAAACGGCCTTTAGCCGTTGCTTCGTGGAATTCCCCGACAAAGTCGTAGGTCGCAGCCTCGAGAGGGCCGAGGTTAATGACGATCTCGCCATGTCCTTTAACGACTTTTTCGCGCTTCAACGTCTTACTTTCGAATTCTTCGGGCGTCGCATCTTCGTTGCGAACGATCAGTTTGAATTTCTGGCCCGCAGGGACCATCAGCTCCTCAGGCTCAAAGTGATGGTTACGAATGACCAGCGTCGGATTCTGCTCTGCAGCGAACAGAGGTGCCATGCTCGAAAATGCAAGAACGAGAGAAACGGTAGTCAAGCGAAGAGAAGACATAGGGGGTTCCTCGTGAGGGACAGGGATTTCGATAGATGGACATCAATTGGCCGGCATTATAGCCTAGCGTCTTCCAAAGAGCGCAGAGGCCTCTCGACATGGTAGAGTCTTGGCTTATCCCATTTTGAGGCAGCGGCATGTCACAAGAGCGCACTTTCAAGCCCTTACATCTAGCCATCCTGACCGTCTCCGACACAAGAACGTTTGAAACCGACACATCGGGCTTACTGCTCCAGCAAAGCGCACAACAGGAAGGGCATGAGGTCGCTATTCGGCGTATTGTGCCTGATGATCGCTATCTGATTCGCGCCGTCGTCTCCGCATGGATCGCCGATCCTCTTATCACGGCTATCGTGACCACCGGCGGCACTGGCGTGACTGGACGTGATGGGACGCCAGAAGCCGTGAGCGTCCTTTTAGATAAGACGCTCGAAGGATTTGGTGAGGTGTTTCGGGCACTTTCCTTTCAAGACATCGGCACCTCGACCATTCAATCGCGCGCGATCGCGGGGGTTGCCAACGGAACCTTCATCTTCTGTCTCCCCGGCTCTTCAGGCGCCTGCCGGCTGGGCTGGGACAGCCTCATCCGGCCCCAATTGGACTATAGAACCAAGCCCTGCAACTTAGTAGAACTGATGCCGAGACTGCTTGAAACCTGAGTGTTTTCATCCACCGGTTGCATTCATGTGCCTGAAGATGACCGGTTGTGCCTTGAGATCAAACTCATGTTGCAGGGGCTTAAGATCCATCGCCTCACGAATGGCCGCCTGCAGCGCCTTAGGATCAAAGGGGTTCTGACGGAGCCATGGCTTGAGATCGACTGCATGTTCGTTCCCAAGACAAAGCAGGAGGCGCCCTTCAGCGGTCACTCGGACCCGGTTACAGCTGCTACAAAAGTTATGACTGTGAGGCGAAATAAAGCCTACCCGTGTCTTGCTACCCAAGACTCGATAGTACTTTGAAGGGCCTCCGGTTGTCTCCGTTGAGGCCAAGAGCTCAATAAAGGGGCTCAGTTGTGCGCGAATCTCGTCGCTCGAGACAAAATCCAAAGCCCTGTCGCGGCCATCAAGGATGCCGAGGGGCATTTCCTCAATAAAACTGATGTCGATGTCGCGAGCGATCGCATAATGGACCAGATCCACCACCTCATCCTGGTTGCGCTCACGAAGAATGACGCTATTGAGCTTAATGCCATCAAATCCTAAAGCCCGAGCGGCTTCGATCCCGTTGAGGACCGTAGCAAGATCACCGACGCGAGTCATCTCGCGGAATCTCTCAGGCCTTAAGCTGTCGAGACTGATATTGATCCGGTTAATACCGGCGGCCTTTAGATCCTTGGCTGTCTCTTGAAGTTGCGCTCCATTGGTGGTGATGACTAATTCCCGAAGACCCTTGAGCCGACCCATATCCCTAAGTAGCCCCAAAGCGCCTTTACGAACCAGAGGCTCACCTCCTGTGACCCGGATCTTACTTACCCCAAGCGCGACAAAGGCCTCTGCAAGGGCCATGATCTCCTCAAGACTAAGAATCTCACTCCGGGGCAGAAACACCATCTTTTCGCTCATGCAATAAACACAGCGAAAATCACACCGGTCGGTAATCGATAGCCGCACATAATTGACCGTGCGTCCGAACCGATCAATGAGAGGCGGGTACGAATGTGGCATCAAGTGATCCTGATGTGGAAAGATGGAATGACCTAGCATTCTCCCATGATCGAAAGCATTCACCAAACCATCCTCTCGTTGATCCAAGAACATTACCGCTGATTGAACTTGGTCCATAATGGAGGGACATAGAAGCAGTGAATTTCGATTATCGCCCGTCCATCATCGACGTCAGACCATGAATAAGCTACAGGAGTTATTTGAGGGATCAGCGGCCATTGCCGAAGACAACCTCGGTTTTCTCGAGGACCTGTTTGCCCGATTTCAGGAAGACCCTGAATCCGTGGATCGCAGTTGGCGGGATAAGTTTAGTGCCCTTCAAGGTGTATCCCTTGAGAACCGATTAGACCAAGATGACGAGGACGCGATTTCAAGGCCTGGGGCCATCAATGCCCTGGCCTTGAGGCAACAGGCGGCGGTTGACCGTCTCATGATGCACTACCGCACCCGCGGCCATCAGGTTGCCGAAAACAACCCTCTAAGAAATGCGCAAGCTCCAACTCTGAAGCATCTCGATCCAGCCTATTATGGTTTCACCGAAAGGGACTTTGATCAGCTTTTCTACATCGACATTCTTCATCACCAGCGCCAGCTCCCCTTAAGGGAAATCCTAAACCTCCTAAATCAGACCTATTGCAAAAGTATCGGCGCTGAGTACATGCACATCGTCGATGCCGACGTCCGCGTCTGGATTCAGCAGCGACTTGAAAATTCGAGAGG
>JBEIRQ010000377.1:0-1987 GCA_040375885.1 Methylococcus sp. | reverse complement strand
GCGGTGTAGCGTTCGTTGACGACCATGTACCCCTTTCTTAAGTTCATGATCTCCGTTTCATGAGCAATCAGCTTTTCGTGGATTTCATCGAGGGTCTGTTGCATCGGTCTTATTTCCTTCTCGGTAAGGATGTTTCGAGTCAAAAGGGAGTATAAGTCATATTCAAATGATCATACCGAATGACGCCCCCCCACTATGGCCACAACGAACGAACTGATGCACCTGGGTGTCGGCGATGATGTTGATCGCAGAACCGAGATTGAAAAGCTTCAATGGGCCTTGCTGGCTCATCATAAAGCGGCCAGAACCCTGCGTGTTGCGGATCACAGGGATCACTTGCTCGAGGGGGTTTGTCAGTCGATCGTCACCCAAAAGCCTTATGAACTGGCGTGGGTGGGTTTTCGGGAAGAAGATGCACCGAAAACCATCAGTCTCCAGGCGAAAGCGGGCTCTAAGGTGGGATATACCGATCATCTTGAGGTCAGTTGGGCTGAGGATTCACCCTTAGGGTTGGGTCCTGCAGGTGTCTGTGTTCGAACGGGAAAACCTGTCATTATCAAAGACTCTGCCAAGGAGGCTCTTTTAGCAGCGGTGCTAGAACGTGCGGTCTCCTTTGGCCTTCAATCCATTATGGCGGTACCGATCTTCAAGGACCCCACATCTGTCATCGGTGTGCTCTTGGTCTACGCCACCGTTCCTAATGCCTTTGGCGATATTGAGGTTCATCTTTTTGAGAGCCTGGCGGACGATATTTCAATAGGTCTTCGAAATATCGAACGGCAGCAGTTACTGGATAATGAAATCAATGACCGGGAGGCCGCTCAGCAGCAATTGGGCGATTCACTGCGAGCGACGGTCGAGGCCATGTCGAGAACCATGGAGTCAAGGGATCCCTATACGGCGGGCCATCAGGCCCGGGTGGCCAAAATTTCGGTCGCGCTCGCTGAAAAGTTGGGGTGGTCTCAGAACGACAAGGAAGGCTTATATCTGGCGGCCATGGTTCACGATATCGGAAAGGTGGGGATACCGTCTGATATCTTGACGAAGCCTTCGGTACTCACCCCCCTTGAAATGCAGTTGGTTCAGCAGCACGCCGAGTTGGGTTATCAGATTTTGAAGGACATTCCCTTCCCATGGCCGATCGCTGAAATGGTCCGGCAGCATCACGAGCGATTGGATGGATCGGGTTATCCAAGGAAACTGAAGGAGAATGAAATTCTCATCGGTGCCAAGGTCCTCGCCGTGGCCGATACCCTTGAAGCCATGGGGTCACATCGGCCCTATCGACCCGCCTTAGGCCTCAGTAGGGCGCTGGAGCAAATTCAGCGTGAATCAGGCGTTTCACTTGATTCTGAGGTGGTGAGTGCGGCCTTCACCTTGGCAAAAGGGGATAATACCTTCCAAGCCATCTTGGATGAGCGCCATGTGTAAAAAGAGCCCTGTGGGGTTATCTAACACGTGGGCATGGCCGCCCTTTGGCGCGCGCGTGGGCTTCTCTAGATGAATCTCCTTAAAGGGCTTTGGGGGCGATCTCCTTCAAGGTCGAAGGGGGCTACCGCCGTGATTGACAAGAGGGATCCTGGATCAACTCAGGGGCGATGGGATCAGGCAAAAGACCTGATCGATTTTTTTTATCATCACCCCAAGGCCTGGTTGATCCTCGATCAATCCCTGAAGGTTTTGGGTGCTAACCCCTCGGCTGAAAAGCATCTAGGCGTTAATGCCGGAACCTGTGTGGGAGGGTCTTTCAAGGATTTTTTTGAGGCGTCTCAGCGAGCAGCCTTAAGTCAAACTCTCCTTGAGCTTCATGGGAAATCGACTTGTCAGGTGCGATTGAGAAGGGGGGGAGCTGATCCAGGTTTCCTTGAGTTCGATATCGAGGGCTATCGACTAAGCAGCGGTCACCTGGCCGTTTCGCTGAAAAAGTTCGAAGAGGACTCTAAGCCTCGGGATTTCTCCCATGATCATTATCATGCCCTTCAGCTTC
>JBEIRQ010000094.1:0-6507 GCA_040375885.1 Methylococcus sp. | reverse complement strand
GGCATCAAATCCCCAGGCGAGTTTAGTCAAAATCGGCCAGGCAAGCGTCACGATGGTGCCTAGAGCCATTGAGAAAAGGACGCTCAAGGTGAAGAGGTCCCCAGTAAAAGCTTTGGCTTCCTGGCTTGTCCCGGCCATTTGGAGTCTGACCAGCTCAGGGACGGCGATGACGTTAGCGATCTTCGACCAGCTAAAAACGAAGAGGCTGATCAAGCCCACCGTCATGTAGAAGACGTCGAGCTCGATGCCAAGACCCAGGGCTGAGGCAATGATGACATGCTTCAAGAGGGCGGTGGCCCGGTCGAGCAAGGTCCAGATGACCGATGAAAAGATCGCCTCGATGTAGCTTTGGGCGCGCCCTTTCATGAGGTCCTCTCGATGTGAAGAGCCTGATTAAGCCGCAGGGGCTTGCTGTAAATGGCAAGAGAAAAACTGGTGGCGCTGATGAGCGTGATGAGACCGCGAACAGGGTCGCTGTTAAAGTTGCTGCTGAGGCCCCAGATCAGGATCATCGTCAGGGATGACAGGCAGAAAATCACCCAATCCCTTGGGGGAGATCGTTCTTGAATCCTCCTGATGAGTGACTGGGCCATCAGCTTCAGACTGATCAGAATAATCAGAAAGCCGATCAGTCCTGATCTCACGATGATTTCGGCATAGCCATTATGGAAGTGCGCCAACCAAAGGCGTGTGATGGGAGTCATCAGGCGCTCATCGCCAGAAGAGGCGATTAAGGATCGACTTGAAAGCGGCCCCCAGCCAAAAAAAGGTTTTTCTTTAATGACCCGAAAGGCCTCCTGAAGCACTGCCCAGCGGAGATTTAATGATGATTCGGCGGCGGGCGGGCTTTTTTGGGGAGCTGCGCTGGTCACGATCTCCTTAAGGCTTGATACATCCGGCTCTATTCGTTGCCAGATGGCCTCATGATTGATCACGAGGCCCTGCAGGATGAGGATGGCGGCGGCGAACTGAAGGCCCGTTTTCAGTTGCCAGGATCCTTCTTGAGACGGCCTTTTCTGGTCTTGGATCCAGAGAGCGAGTGGAATGACGATCGCGCAAACCAGATAGGTCGCTCGCGACTGACTGGCCATCAGCATAAAGGTAGAAAGGTAAAGAGAGACGCCCCACAAGGCGATCTTGATTGCTCGACATAGCGGGTTTCTGGACCCCTTTTCGAGCATCAGGGGGCCAAAAATCAGAAGCCCCAAAATGGCAGTTCCCGCAATAAGGCCGGTTGTCGGTGCGGTCAAATGAAAGCCGGTCTGAAGGTCGTTTTTGAAAAGGAGGATGGACTTTGGGGAGGTTGTTTTCAATAGGCCGGTGAAAAAACCGGCAAGGGCGGCTCCAAGGAGAACGGCGATGCGAAAGGGCTTTCCGGCGAGCCCATCGGCCAACGGGACGAAACCTAAGAGGAGTAACAGCCAGCGAGCGGTGTCCAAGGCGCGTTCGCCGGGGAGGCTAAAAGGCGGTAGTTCGAGGGTGAGGGCACCAAGGAGCAGGAGGGCCGCGAGCATCAGGCAGCCAGCGATGATGGTTTGGCCGCCGAGACGATAAGCTTTAAGGTAGCTTTGAGGGCGGGCGGCCATGGCTAAGAGGATCAAAACCGTGAAGCTATCGGGCAGCGAGCACGCGAGGTAGCCAAAAATCGCGATGAGGCTGAGTCTCAGAAACTCATGCAGACGGGCTGACATGGATGTCTTTAGGTCCTGGGGTCTTAAGTGGCTGTCCCCCGCGCTTGAGTAGGGGGCAACCCAGTGGTTTGCCGCAGAAGGCGTTGATACGGTCATCACCCCTCTATGATCTCGGGATTATCCCATTTTTGATCGAGGTGAGGCGGGTTGATGGGGTGCTTGGTGGGCCTTATTGGCGTGAGCGGTGTTCATAGTCCAACGGTCGTTTGAAGGGATTCTTTGCATCCATGCCGGCGATTCGCTAACCTAGAATTCCGTCAACTAGAATTCCCCCTTAATGGACGTTCTTATATTAGTGGGCTTGTTCATTCTGAACGGGCTCTTTGCGATGTCTGAAATCGCAATGCTCTCCGCCCGAAAGATGCGTTTGCAGCAATCGGTCGAGGAGAACGTACCTGGAGCCAAGGCGGCTCTTGACCTTGCCAACGAGCCGAGTCACTTCCTTTCTACCATTCAGGTCGGCATCACCCTGATTGGCATCATGAGTGGGGCTCTTGGGGAGGCGGCCTTGTCGCATCATATGGTGGCGTATCTTGAGGCAGTCCCTCTCCTGGCGCCCTACAGCGAGGGGCTTTCCCTCGCACTGGTCGTCATCCTGATTACTTATTTCTCGTTGATTATCGGTGAATTGGTGCCGAAGCGTCTTGCTTTGCTGCAATCAGAGCGCATCGCCATGATTATGGCGCCGCCGATGCGGTTTTTGTCGCTTCTAGCCTATCCTCTGGTCAAGCTTTTAAGTTGGTCGACGGATATCGTGCTCTTTGTCCTTCGGGTCAAAAAGGCTGAAGAGCCTTTAGTGACGGAGAAGGAAATTCGCCTGATGATTGATCAAGGAACCGAGGCGGGTGTTTTCCATAAAGGCGAAAAGGAATTGGTCTCCAATGTGATGCGTCTTGATGCTCTCAAGGTGGGCGCTATCATGACGCCAAGAATGGATGTCTATTATCTTGATACGGCGATCCCTCTCGAGGAGAACCGGCGCCGCTTGATTGAGAGTGCCCATTCGGTGATCCCGGTTTGCCGGAATGGTCTTGATAATGTCCTTGGGGTGGTTGAGGCCAAGAGCTTGATGCGTTTGGCTTTGTCCGGAGAGGATCTGCGGTTAAATGCGGCCATTCGCCCGGCGAATTACATTCCGAAGTCGCTGACGGCTGTCCAGCTGCTGGAGGAATTTCGTCGCTCCAAAATCTCCTTGGCATTGGTGGTGGATGAGTACGGTGAATTGGCTGGATTGGCCACCTTAAAGGATGTGCTGGAGGCCATCGTTGGGGATATCCCTTCTGAAGAGGCCTGGGAGGATGAACCTGGGGCTACTCAGCGCGAAGACGGGTCTTGGCTGGTGGACGGTACCTTGACGATCGAAAAGTTTACGCAGCTGCTCGCGGTCGAACAATTGCCGGACGCGGTTGATGGAAATTTCCATACCGTCGGGGGATTTGTGATGCAGCAGTTGGGGCATGTGCCTAAAGCCAGCGATCATTTCAGTTGGGGCGGCCTTTATTTTGAGGTGGTGGACATGGACCGTAACCGGGTCGATAAGATTTTGGTGTCAACGCTACCCCTTAAAAAGACCTAAAGTCCTCTTTGGTTGATTTGAGGGGCAGCGACACCGCCAGAAAACGCACTATTGAGGTAACGTTCGATGAAAGTCTCAACCGAAACCCGCGATGGCCAGACCGTTCTGGTGGTCGGTGAGGAGCGGCTCGATGCCAATAATTCTGCCGAGTTGCGGGATCAGATCCTGCCCCTTTTCGAGGCGGGTGGGCAGCGGGTTATTGTTGATCTGAGCGGTGTCAGTTTCATTGATAGTTCAGGTCTTGGAGCCCTTTTGTCGGGCTACAAAAATGCGAATCTAAGATCCGGCTCACTGCTTCTTGCGGGCCTTCAGCCCCGAGTCCAGTCGATGTTTGAACTGACCCGCCTGCATCGGGTCTTCCCTATTTTTCCAAGCGTTGATGCGGCCTTGGCCGGTGTCCCAGAGGAGGAGGCCAATCATGTCCAGTAGCGATGATATCCATGTCGACATTGTCGTCCCCAACAAGAAACGCTATCTCAGCCTCATCGGTAATATTGCGGAGGAGGTCGCTCGGGCACTCGATCATTATGACGGCGATCGAGAGGCTTTGGCCTACCACCTCAATGTGGTCTTGACGGAGGCCATGGTCAATGCGATCGAGCATTCAACAGCGGAAGATGTCGAACAAACGGTTCGTGTGTGTATCTTTATCGAGCAGGATGACCTTTGCGTCAGGGTCTACGATCATGGACAGGGCTTCGATATTGAGACGATTCCAGACCCAAATAATGAGCGTCTTTCTGAGCGTGGTCGGGGTATCTTTCTCATTCGAACCCTCATGGATTCGGTGACTTATTGTCGTCATGAGGATGGCAATATCTTGGAAATGCATAAGCGACTGGTCGAGTAATCGGGCAGGATTTTTGGTCTTGGGCGGCTGGCCGCCTGAACCAATGCCGTTCTTTTAAGGTCCTAATGCCTTTATTCCCTGCCCTTGGAAGCAAGAACCATGTCTAATCCCCTCCTTGGCGTCGCGCCGCTCCCCCCTTTTTCTAAAATCAAGCCGAGTGACGTTGTCCCGGCCATCACGGCGCTTCTTGAGGAGAGTCGTGCCTCGATTGACCGACTGCTTGAGGAGGGCGGCCAAAGGACGTGGGCAAGCCTCATTGCGCCGCTCGAGGACATCGATGATCGATTAAATCGGGCGTGGTCACCGGTGAGCCATCTCAATGCGGTTGTTAACAGTGAAGAGATGCGCGAAGCCTACAATCAGTGTTTGCCTCTCCTCAGTGAATACGCCACCGAGGTGGGCCAGAACGATCGTCTTTTCGAGGCCTATCGCGCCATCAAAGAAGGATCTGACTTTGAGTCGTTTGAGCCGGCCCAACAAAAAATCATTGAAAATTCCCTTCGTGACTTTCGATTATCAGGCGTTGACTTGCCCGCCGAAAAGAAAGACCGCTTTAAGGCAATCGCCCTTGAACTTTCAAACCTGGGTAGTACGTTTCAAGATCATGTATTGGATGCGACCATGGGCTTTCATCGTCATCTTGAGGAGCTGTCGATGCTCGCGGGTATTCCGGAGGCTGCTCGAGAAGCAGCCCGTCAAAAGGCGGCCTCCATGGAGCTTTCGGGTTGGGTTTTTACCCTCGATTTCCCGTCCTATATAGCGATCATGACTCACGCCGATTCGCGTGAACTTCGGCGAGAATTTTACACGGCCTATGCCACTAGGGCCTCGGATCAGGGCCCCGGCGCGGGGCAGTGGGATAACAGTGAGGTCATGGAGAAGATCCTGGCGCTGCGTCACGAGGAGGCTCAGCTTCTTGGATACGATAATTTCGCTGAACTATCACTGGCGACGAAGATGGCCCCATCGACTGATCGCGTGATTGATTTTCTGGAGCATCTCGCTGAGTGTTCGATGGCCTCTGCGAAGGAAGATCTCGAGGAACTTCGCCAGTTTGCTTCGACCACCTTGGGGATCGATCAACCCGATGCTTGGGATTGGACCTACGCTTCTGAGAAGCTGAGACAGAGCCGGTATGACCTCTCAGACCAAGATGTGCGGGCCTACTTTCCGGCACCCAACGTGGTCGAGGGCCTTTTTGCCGTGGTCAAGCGGCTGTTTGGATTGGATATCCATGTTCGAACGGGCGTTGATGTCTGGCATCCCGAGGTGGCCTACTTTGACATCAAAGATCGCGATGGCGTCCTTCGAGGCGGGTTCTATCTAGACCTTTATGCGCGGGCTAAAAAAAGAGGGGGTGCTTGGATGGACGCGTGTGTGACTCGGCGCCTTCTTCCGGATGGGGTCCAGTTGCCGGTCGCCTATCTGATCTGTAATTTCACGCCGCCATCAGCGGAAGGGCCCGCCCTATTAAGCCATGATGAAGTTCAAACGCTGTTTCATGAATTTGGTCATGGTCTTCAGCATATGATGACCCGGGTCGATCACTTAGGGGTTTCAGGCATTCATGGTGTGGAATGGGACGCGGTCGAACTACCCAGTCAATTTATGGAAAATTTTTGCTGGGAGCCTGACGCATTGGTCCTTATTTCATCGCATCACCAGACCGGCGAGCCTTTGCCCCCTGATCTCTTAAAGAAGATGCTGGAGGCCAGGAACTTCCAGTCCGGGATGCAGATGTTGCGGCAGATTGAATTTGCACTGTTTGATTTTCGATTACATCGAGAATTTCATCCCGATCAACGCGGTTTGGTCTATGACCTTCTCGAATCGGTTCGAGCCAAAGTCGCTGTGGTCAGGCCGCCGTCATTTAATCGGTTTCCACACAGCTTTTCGCATATTTTCGCGGGAGGGTATGCGGCAGGCTATTTCAGCTACAAATGGGCTGAGGTTCTCTCCAGTGATGCCTTTTCCTTGTTTGAGGAAAAGGGTGTGTTTGATCCTGAGACGGGGCGCCGTTTTCTTGAAACCATCCTCGAAACGGGGGGAAGTCAGAAAGCGATGGATCTTTTCGTTGCCTTTAGGGGGCGCGAACCGACCGTTGATGCATTGCTTCGCCATAGCGGCCTCGCCGAGGCCGCTTGATTGTTCTTCCTGAAGCCTTCAGTTAGTGGCTAATTTCGGGTTCCCAAGGGTCCTTGGTCCTCTGTCTTAAGCATTGGCACCGAATGAATGAAGCGAGCTGTGCTACATTATTGGGTTAATTTGAGCGGAGAGCCCCTATGAAGGCGCGCGTTAAATGGATTGAAAACGGTCTCTATCTGGCGGAATCCGGCAGTGGACATACCGTCGTGATGGATGGCCCGCCGGAGTCGGGGGGGAGAAATCTT
>JBEIRQ010000202.1:0-3543 GCA_040375885.1 Methylococcus sp. | reverse complement strand
GGGTGATTTTGCAGAAGGATGTTTCTTAGGCGCCTCAGCTTTGAGTCTCGATTTGGGATCGGCTGATTTTTTCTCCAGCGGTAGACCCACATCCAGCAGCATCCGCTCAATCTGTTCATCTGGGAGTTCCATGAAGGTTCGTGCACGCAATCTGGGGGGTAATTCAATGCTTCCAAATCGAATGCGCATTAACCGACTCACAACGACACCCTGGGATTCCCATAAGCGTCTCACAATACGATTGCGTCCTTCACGAAGCGTCACATGAAACCATTGATTGGCCCCATCGCCACCAGCGTTCCTGATACTGTCAAATTGTGCAACACCATCCTCAAGCTCCACAGCTGTGGTAAGCCTATCAAGCATTCTGTCATCAATCTGACCCAGTACTCTCACCGCATATTCGCGCTCAATTTCATGGGATGGGTGCATCATCCGATTAGCTAGTTCGCCATTGTTAGTCACGAGCAAAAGGCCTTGGGTATTGATGTCAAGGCGACCAATAGCAATCCAACGTCCCCTTGAAGGACGTGGCAATTGCGTGAAAATTACGGGGCGACCCTCTGGATCTCGGCGAGTAACCACCTCCCCCGTTGGCTTGTGATACATCAAGACCCGAGTTGGCTCGTCCATAGCATCAAGATCAATGGCACGACCATTAACGGTCAATTGGTCACCTGGTTGGCAACGATCGCCAAGTTTGGCGTATTGACCATTGAGCGTGATACGGCCATTACGGATCCAATCTTCGATTTCCCGTCTCGATGCGAGGCCTAAGCGGGCCAGAACCTTTTGTAAACGTTCCCCAGAGGGATCCTTCTGATCGCTCGTCGGCTTTTCACTCATGTCTATCATTTATCTCAAGGGGGCTTTCCGCCATCCCGGCGGTTTGGGGTTCATTCATGGAGGCTAGGAGACGATCAACCCCAGCAGAGTCATTGGCAGATTGATCAATAAAGTCTTGTAGCGGAGGCAGTTCAGAGAGGGATGTGAGGCCAAAGTAGTCTAAAAAATAGGGCGTCGTTCCAAATAAAGCGGGCCGTCCTGGCACTTCCTTATGACCAATCACCTGAATCCATTCACGTTCAAGCATCGTCTTAATGATACCGCTACTCACCGCAACGCCCCGAATGTCTTCGATCTCCCCTCGAGTAGCAGGTTGACGGTAGGCGATAATCGCTAATGTTTCGAGAAAAGCCCTGGAATAACGCCCTGGCCGTTCTTCAAATAGCCTTGAGACCCAGGGAGAATAGGCCTCACGGACCTGTAATCGATAGCCACTGGCTACCTTTTTAAGTTCGAGTGGACGGGACTGATAGTCGGCTTCAACCTGCTCAAGAGCGGCTAGCAACAGTCTCTCATCAGGCTGATCTTTGTCCTCAAAGAGGCTCCCGAGCTCATCGAGGGTCAATGGCCGTCCTGAGGCCATCAGGGCCGCCTCAAGAATATTCTTTAGTTCCAATGGGGCGCCTCTTCTTCACTACGAATGAGCGAGCGTACCTCAAGAGGGCCAAGAGGCTCATCTTGCATGATTTCAATGATCCGTTCTTTGCTCATTTCCAAAATGGCCAAGAAGGCGACAACAACCCCTGCCCTTCCCTCGCTCACATCAAAGAGTGCCGAAAAAGGAAGACGGCCTAAGGTCTTAAGCTTATTTAAGATTCCTGTCATCCTTTCGCGAACCGATAAGGGTTCGCGCTGGATATGATGGTGTGTCATTCGATCTGCGCGTTTCAATACCTCTTTGAATGCGGCAAGGACTTCGATGAGATCGACATCCGGGTACACTTTGTTGATCTTGATCTGACTGGTATCGCATGATATCTCATGCACATCCCGCTCGAGACGGGTCAGCATATCCATCTCTACAGCAGCGGCTTTGAATCGCTCATATTCCTGGAGACGACGAATCAATTCGGCCCTCGGATCATGCTCTTCATCAGTCGCTTCTTCTGGGCGAGGCAACAAGAGGCGAGATTTAATTTCGGCGAGAATGGCTGCCATCAAGAGATATTCCGCGGCGAGCTCAATCTTAAGTTCACCCATCATGTCGATATAGGTGATGTACTGTCGGGTAATGTCGGCGACAGGAATGTCAACAATGGAGAATCCTTGACGCCTTATCAAGTACAACAAAAGATCGAGGGGTCCTTCGAACGTCTCGAGAAACACCTCCAAAGCATCCGGCGGAATATAAAGATCTTCAGGAAAGTCATGGAAAGGGGCCCCCATGACCATCGCCAGCGGGCTCACCTTGAGACCTTCAAGAGGTGAAACTAATAGAGCCGTCCCCTCCTCTACCGAGCCTTCGGTCATCGGGATCAAAATCCTGCAACCGCCATCATCAAGGTCCGCAATAAATGCATCGGGATGGCGACGAAAATATTGATGATCCCGGAAAACATTAGCCCCAGAAGAATATAGAACCCATAAGGTTCGATCTGACTAAACTTCTGCGCCATGTTGTAGGGGAGAATTTCAACCAACACGCGTCCACCATCAAGCGGTGGAATAGGAATCATGTTAAAGACAGCGAGAAGAATGTTGAACATAATGCCGAACTTACACATCTCAACCAGGGCTACTGCATAGAGCTCATTGGGTATCACATCGGCTAAATGAATCAGTAATGCCCAGAACAGGGACATCAAAAGATTCGCAGAAGGTCCAGCCAACGCGACCATTGTCATGCCCCAACGGGGGTTTTTAGTGAGCCGACCACCATTGATCGGAACCGGTTTAGCCCAGCCGAAAATGAAGTGTCCGCCCATCGCCAGCATGAGTCCTGGGAGGATAACCGTGCCGAGAGGATCGATGTGAGCAAGCGGGTTGAGGGAAAGTCGGCCAAGACGCTGCGCCGTATCATCGCCTAATAGTTTAGCGACATACCCATGCGCCACCTCATGCATGGTAATCGCAAAAAGGAGGGGCAACACCTTGATAATGATCAGCTGTTCCGTTGAAAGAAGTTCGGTTTCCATGAGGGATGCCTTAATAAAAAGCTTACGTTATGTTTAAAGGAGATTGTCGGCAATGCCCTTACCCTGTCGGGTAATTTCGGGATGCTCTCCGGTGCGTTCAGCCGGGGCATGCTGGGCGGTGGCATGCCCGCCATGAGCACGGGCATCGTGTTCGCGCCAATCTTCTTTGGCCTCGTGTTGCTGTTCTACGATGCCCGCATGAAGTGGGGCTGGGTGCTCTTCTATACCGGGCTGGCGATCATCGTGATCGAGATCCTCAGCCGCATCCAGTTTCTGATGGACATGCGGACGAGCAACCTGCTGCTCATGCTGGGCTACACCACACTGGCGCTCCCCTACATGTACCGCGCCATCGACACGGGGCTGCGCACCCTGGATGTGCGGACGATCACCGAGGCGGCGCAGATGCTGGGTGCGGGCTGGACGACAATCCTCGCACGGCTCGTGCTCCCCAATGTTCTGGTCGCCGTGCTGTCGGGCGCCTTCCTGACCTTCGCCATCGTCATCGGCGAATATGTGCTGGCCGCACTCCTCAACCGCCCGGCCTTCGGGCCCTACATGG
>JBEIRQ010000068.1:0-7848 GCA_040375885.1 Methylococcus sp. | reverse complement strand
TCCCTCCTTAAGCAGCTCCTCATTGCCCTGCAGCGGTCGAATGGTCTCAAGACTTTCGGCACTTGTAAGACCTGTTGTCATCACCGGATTGAAGAAAACGGTCTTAGGATGTGCGGTTTGACTGAGGAAATGCTGGCTGAAGCGGATGGAGAAAAGATCTGCCGCGAGCATGCCAAATCTTCCGTCGCCACTTGAAAAAGGCGGCGACGATCAGAGGGCGTAAATCTAGACCAGAATGCGCTCTATGCCGCCCTGGTTGGCTTTTTTCACGTAATCCTCAAGCCATGTGGCTCCCAACTGATGTCGGGCTATTTCAACGACGATATAGTCCGCCTCGAGCGCTTCAACATCATCCTCAAATCGATTGAGGCCTTGGAGGCAAGAGGGGCAAGAGGTCAGAACCTTGACCGGCCCATCGAAACCATCCGATCGCAGCGTCTGAGTGTCGCGCACGAGCTCTTCCTGCTTACGAAATCTAATTTGAGTCGAGATGTCCGGGCGAGCAATCGCCAGAGTCCCTGATTCTCCGCAGCACCGTTCCGACTTTTCAATCGCACTACCGTCAGCCAATTGAATCAAGCTGTTGACGGTCTTCAAGGGTTCCCGTTGCTTCATCGGGGTATGACAGGGGTCATGATAGACATAACGAGTTCCACTGATCCCTTCAAGCTTGACGCCTTTCTCAAGGAGAAATTCATGAATGTCGATCAGTCGACAATCAGGGAAGATTTTTTCAAATTCGTAGCCTTCGAGTTGATCGAGGCAGGTCCCGCAACTGACCACGACCGTTTTGATGTCGAGATAATTGAGCGTATTGGCGACCCGATGGAAAAGAACCCGATTGTCGGTCGTGATTTTGTCTGCCTTGTCTTCTTGGCCCGCGGCCCGTTGAGGGTAACCACAGCAGAGGTAGCCCGGTGGCAGCACCGTCTGCACGCCGATATGGAACAACATCGCTTGGGTCGCCAGCCCGACTTGAGAAAAGAGACGCTCGGAGCCACAGCCTGGGAAATAGAACACCGCCTCTGAATCGACACGGGTGTTCAAAGGGTCCCGAATCACCGGCACGATTTGATGGTCTTCGATGTCAAGAAGAGCTCTTGCCGTTTTTTTCGGCAAATTCCCTGGCATTTTCTTATTGATGAAATGAATGACCTGCTCTCGCACTGGGGGGCGTCCGAGCGATGCCGGTGGATGAGCCGTTTGCGCCTTGGCTAGGGGCTTTAAGAGGACGTTGGCCATTCGTTGTCCTTTGTACCCGATATCCATCATCAGTGTTCGTAAGCCCTTGATGGTGCCGGGTCGAGTCGCATTCAAGAACAGCATGGCGGCTTCTTTCCCAGGATTGAAGCTTTGCTTGCCCATTTTCCTTAGGAGATTTCGCATGTTCATCGAAACATCCCCAAAATCGATATCGACTGGGCAGGGATTGAAGCATTTGTGACACACGGTGCAGTGATCAGCGACGTCTTCGAATTCTTTCCAATGGGTGATGGAGACGCCGCGCCGGGTCTGTTCTTCGTAGAGAAAAGCCTCGATGAGAAGCGACGTTGCAAGAATTTTATCGCGGGGGGAGTAAGGTAGATTGGCGCGTGGCACATGGGTTGCACAGACCGGCTTACATTTGCCGCAGCGGAGACAGTCCTTGACCGAATCGGCAATGGCCCCGATATCACTTTGTTGCATGATCAGTGACTCGAACCCCATCAGGCTGAATGAGGGGGTGTAAGCTTTTGAAAGGTCTGCCCCCGGCATTAGTTTGCCGCGGTTGAAATGGCCTTCTGGATCGACTTTCTCCTTGTAGGCGTGAAAGGGAGCTACCTCTTCCGCCGAGAGAAATTCATATTTGGTAATTCCGATCCCATGCTCACCTGAGATGACCCCCCCCAGCGAGCGTGCGAGTGCCATGATTCGACTGACCGTTGCATTGGCTTCTTGCAGCATGTCGTAATGATCGGAGTTCACTGGGAGATTGGTATGGACATTGCCATCGCCAGCGTGCATGTGAAGGGCGATAAACACCCGGCCGCGGAGGATGTCCTTATGGATTCCTTCCAAGCGCTCAAGGAGAGGCTTGAAATGATCTCCTTTGAAGATGGCTTGAAGCGGTGCTCTCAGTTCCTCTTTGTAAGAGATTCTGATCGAATGATCCTGCAGTCGATGAAACAGGGTGGGGCTTGGGGTACGGTTGGTGAACGGGCCTTTTTCAATGCCGAGTTCCTCGAAGAAAGGCTCAGCCTGATCAAGCGCATCGTCAAGGTGATCCGCAATCCACTGCCATCGGGTCGCTACCTGATGGAGAGTCTCAAGGGCGCGTTGTTGACGCTCGCCAATGATCGAGTCTCGATCGATGCCTTCTTCGAAGGCTCTTAAGGGGAGTTCGCCTTCAAGAGCGGCCTCAAACGCTTCGATGAGGCGGAGCTTATTTTTGAGCGAGAGCTCGATATTGAAGCGTTCGATACCGTCACAGTACTCCCCCATCCTAGGAAGCGGGATGACGACGTCTTCGTTGATTTTAAAAGCGTTGGTATGACGGGCGATGGCCGCGGTCCTTGCTCGGTCGAGCCAGAATGTTTTACGGGTCTCTTGGCTGATGGCTACGAAACCCTCACCGCCCCGAGCATTGCAGAATCGGATCACTTCGCTGGTGGCCCTTGCGACCGCATCCTCTTCGTCGCCCACAATGTCACCGATCAGAACCATTTTCGGACGCCCATGTTGTTTGGCCTTGGTCGCATAGCCCACGGCTTTGACATAGCGTTCATCGAGGTGCTCAAGGCCTGCGAGAAATACCCGTGAGGCGCCCGATTTCGGGAGGGCGTCAAGATAATCCCTGATTTCAACGATGGCTGGGACAGCTTCACGAACCTGCCCGTAAAATTCAAGGCAGACCGTCCGGATCTGAGGGGGCATTTCATGGAGAATCCAGCGCGCCGACGTGATCATGCCGTCGCAGCCTTCCTTTTGGATGCCGGGAAGTCCTCCCAGGAACTTGTCAGTCACATCCTTGCCGAGCCCGGTCTTTCGGAAGCAATCTCCAGGCATCGAGAGGGTTTCCTCATCGATCAGGGTTTCGCCGTCGGGGCCGAAGCGCCGCAGTCGAAAGTGCACCATGGCTTCGAGGTGGATTTTGCCAAGATTATGATGTAATCGTTCGACCTCCAGCCAGTTGCCATCCGGGGTCACCATCCGCCAGGACAGGAGGTTGTCAAGAGCGGTTCCCCAGAGGACCGCTTTCTTACCGCCGGCGTTCATGGCAATGTTGCCTCCAATACAGGAGGCATCCGCGGAGGTGGGATCACAGGCAAAGACGAGGCCCACTCGCTCCGCCGCTTCCATGGCCCGGCGGGTGACAACCCCTGCACCGGTCACCAGCACGGCCTTGGGTACGTGAGGGCCCTCCGTCTCAGGCGGCGTTTTGATCAGCCGCATATCCAGCAGTTTTTCGGTGTTGATCACCGCGGAGAGGGGGTGGAGCGGCACCACGCCACCGGTATAACCGGTCCCGCCCCCGCGGGGGATGATGGTGAGTCCAAGGGCAATACAGTCGCGGACTAGATGAGCGATTTCCCGTTCGTTCTCGGGATGAAGGACGACAAAAGGGTACTCTACGCGCCAATCGGTTGCGTCCGTCACATGGGTGACTCGAGCGTAGCCATCAAAACAGATATTGTCCTTACGGGTATGCTGGGACAGGCGATGCAAGACCTTGCGCCTAAACTGCCGGGTATGCTCTAGGCGCGCTTCAAAAGCACTGACGGCTTCGTGAGCACAATCGAGGAGCTTCTGGACTTTGAGGCTTCTAGCCGCATCTTGATTCGAGAGAGCGTCTCTGCGCTCCTGCATCTGTTGCAGACGGTGACGCAAGGCGTCTAAGAGGGCTTTGCGGCGGCCCGCGTTTTGAATGAGGTCATCTTCAAGGTAGGGGTTACGCTGGATCACCCAGATGTCCCCGAGCACCTCGTAGAGCATCCGAGCCGAGCGGCCGGTGATGCGTTCACTCCTAAGTTCTTGCAGCATGTCCCAGGCGGGTTCGCCGAGGAGGCGAATCACAATCTCTCGATCGGAGAGCGACGTGTAGTTGTAGGGGATTTCCCTGAGTCGATTGGCCGTTTCAGGCATCTTTTGCCCTTTAGCTTCGGGGGAGAGGGTTCCGCCAAAGCCTTGGATGTCCCCTTGGGAAGGGATGATGTCGATGTCCAGAGGGGGTCTCCCTAAGCGTTAAAAGTAATCGTTTTGGGGGAAATCAGAGGGCTTGTTCGCCGGTTTCGCTGGTTCTGATTCTGATCACTTGTTCGAGGTTAGTGACAAAGATCTTCCCGTCTCCAATTTTTCCGGTATTAGAAGATTTGATGATGCACTCGATCGCTTGATCAAGGAGACTGTCGCTGACGGCGACCTCGACCTTCACCTTTGGAAGAAAGTCGACGACATATTCCGCCCCTCGGTAAAGTTCGGTATGCCCCTTTTGACGTCCAAAACCCTTCACCTCGGTCACCGTAATTCCGGTGATGCCAAGATCGGAAAGCGATTCCCTGACGTCATCGAGCTTAAACGGTTTGATGATGGCAGTGATCAGTTTCATGTGAACTCCGATGGTGATGATGGGGAAGACGGGTGTGCCCGTTGCTGCCGATTTTACAGGACTTTAAGGCTCAAATTCGAAGAAGCTTAAAAGCTCCTTAGCTGTCGAGCAAAAAGTCTTTAGCTTGATTGATTTTAGCCGCGAGATAATCAGAGCCTCCCCGGTCCGGATGAAGTTTTTGAATCAGTCGCCGGTGGGCGGTGATGATGGCTTCACGATCGGCTTGTGGCGGCAGACCTAAGATCTCAAGAGCATCGGCTCGGGTCATTTTGAGATCCTGAGATCGGTTCTTTCTTCTTTGGAACTGGTCTTCCCAGTGGTTCCCGAAATGCCGTTCGATGTAGGCCTTTAGGAGGTGAGCGGAGGTCTCATCCTGCTGTTGATACCTCTCGTAAAGGGCGTGGAGATCTTCAATATGGAGTCGATCCAGCGAGAGCCCGGCGTGCTCTCCTGCAATGATTTCTCCTGTCAAGGTCCCTCTGGCGGGGTCAAGATGCATTCGAAGAAAAGTGGAATCGACGGTGGTGCTCCCCTTGGAAGATCCCCTGACTTCAGCCTCTGACCAGGGCTCCACTCGCCCTTGACGCCAACGCTCAAGCGCATTGGGAAGATGATGACGGATGATGGGGAGCAATGAGGGCAGAATGCGCGTTACGGTCGCCACGAGGGCGGCTAGGACGGTGGCCAATAAGGGAATCATGAACCCCAGTCTGCCCGTGAAAAGGAGGATAAGAACGAGCGCCAGGCAGAGAGCAGCCAGGGACTGCTGGGTCGGTGTCAACCTTGCAAGGCGTGTTTTTCGTAGGGGGCCCCTAAGGCTGATGACAGCCAAAAGGGCTAAGATCACAAATACCAGAAACGTCATGATCAAATCGGCCTTGGAAGCTAGGGTGGTTCCCAATAGAGTGGGCTCTTATCATGGCGCATTGGATGATTTAAGTCATCCAGCGTTGATTTCAGCGGGTAGCAAAATATGGCTTTGATGGTGATGGTGCTTTCAAATGAGCTGGATAATAATGGCGCTTCGATGGGACCTTAAGATCCCATGACCAAAAGAAAAATAACGAAAAATGGAGGGGATCATTATGTCTAAACAGCCGATCAATCCCAAGGCGCTATACGCGCTGATTGCCATCGTCGCCCTGATTTCTTTGATCAAGGCGGTGACTGGAGAAGACGCCGGGCAGGTTCAGGTGCGAGCGCCCGTCACCAGCGGTCAGGGCGTCATCCTTGATAATCCGAATGGTGGCCTTTCCCATCTAACCGTATCACCGGGCCTCATGAATGCTATCGATTCAGAAGACGATAGCGATCAAAGTGTTTGTACGGTTCCTCCTGGGACGCACGGGATCGTTGAAGAGGAGCAGGTCGTCGGCTTGCTGCCCTTTGTGAAGGTGAAGGTCACTGATGGCGAATGCCAAGGTCAGACCGGCTGGACCTCGAAAATTAACCTCAAATGACCTATTGGCAAGCTTTTAAAGGGATCTCAGCAGCGCCATCGGGCTGACTTCGGTGATCTTTCGGGTGCTTAAAAAGCCTGCGGCGGAGATCAACAGTGCGCCACCCAAGGGGGTTACGAGGAAAAAAACGCCATGGAAGTGGTAGGGGAGATCCATCACAGTGGTTGTGAGATAAAACACGATCAACTCCGTCGATAGGGCTGAAAAAAGACCGCACATCAGCCCTAAGGCCCCGAACTCTATTGCTTGGGCACGCCGAAGGAGGCTTTTTCTTGCCCCGATGACCCGAAGGAGGGTGTCCTCATGAATCCGCTCATCGGACGTTGCCCTCACGGTGGCCAAAAGCACGGCTACTCCGGCTAGAAGCGCCATCAATAGGATGATTTCAATCGCTTTAGAGAGCTGCTGAAGAATCACGTTGAGTTGCTCTAAGAGTTTACTCACGTCCAGCAACGTGACCGCGGGAAAACGTTTGGCCAAAGCCCTTTTAACATCGTCCTGATGGGCGTCCAGATGGAAGCTCGTCAGCCAGGTTCTGGGGAAGGCATCAAGGCGACCACCGCCAAAGATCATGTAGAAGTTCGGGGTCATCCGGTCCCATTCAAGGGCCCTTAGACTCCGAACGCGGGCGGTGAAGGGTTCGCCGGCAATATCGAAGGTTAACTCATCCCCTAGATGAAGTCCTAGACGACCCGCGAGCGCTTGTTCGACTGAAACACCGGGTTCAGGGCCTTCATCAGGCCATCGACCTTCCACAATCCGATTGTCGGGGGGCAGTATGTCCACGGCAGTTAGGCTTAGTTCTCGATTGATCGAGGCTTCAGCACGTGGATCATTCCGCGCTCGATCAAGAGCGGCGTCCTCATTGATCTTCGTCAGTCGACCTCTAATGACGGGATAAAGTGGACTTGGCGTCATCCCCGAAGCCGTCATGAATTCTCTAAAGCCTGGAAGGTCGGCATCAAAAAGGTTTAGCGCAAAATGATTGGGTGCCCTAGCTGGGAGCTGCTGCTGCCAGTCGTTGATCAGCTCTGTTCGAATGACCAAGATCAGTTCAAGCGCGATCAAAGTGATACTGAAGACCACTATTTGGGTGACGGTCAATAGGGGAGTTCGACACAGATGCTGGAATCCGAGGCGCGCTGAGAGGGGCATTGAGGGAATCAAACGATTGGTGGCTATGAGGCCGATATAGGCGAGACCCCCCATCACGAAGCAGAGGATGCCGCCGCCTCCAAAAAGACCGAGAACCATCCACCAGGAGTCGCTGTGCCGGGACAGCAGCCAGCCAATCGTTATGCTGGCCGTCAAGTAGATGGGCCAGGGGCTCCCGGCAGGTTCAAGCTCGCGGCGGAGGACCCTTAAAGGGGGTAGTCGGCGAAGCCTTTGGATGATCGGTAGTGAAAATCCAAAAAGAATCAGGAGTCCTGAACCGATCCCTAAGAGGAAGGCGCCGCTCCCAGGATTCATCAGCGTTCCCGGTAAGAGGGGACGCATCAGCGTCACCAAGAGCGACTCCAGTAGCCAGCCGAGGCCAGCGGCGGGGAGGGAGACTACTAGACCGATCATGAGATATTCGAAGACGGCAAGCACCAAAATGTCTCTTGAGGTGGCGCCATGGCACTTCAGGATGGCGATCAGATCGTAGTGTCGCTTGAGATGCCGCCGCGTACTCATCGCGATGGCGACCCCTGCAAGAATGACGACAGCAACACTGCTTAAACCAAGGTACTGTTTTGCCTTGCCGATCGCTTTGCCGAGTTCTGGGCGGTCTTCATCGAGATCATTGAGGTGCTGATCTTT
>JBEIRQ010000179.1:0-3901 GCA_040375885.1 Methylococcus sp. | reverse complement strand
GAGGGGAGGTAGGCCGATTCGGCCATGCCGAGTTGAGAGGCTTGCTGCCGAGCATTGGCCCAGGCTTCTCGGGTTTGTGGGTTATGACAGAGAGCATGCTCAATGACATCCACGAGAGCCCAGGCCGAAGGCGGGTGTCCAGACTCTTGACAGGGATCATGGGTGGCTTGACTCACCGCCCGCCCAGGGGTCACCGAGACGGCGTCATGGGTCTTCAAAGGATCCTCGGGGTAAATATCAAACCCCAAAGCAAAGACGCTATCGGGACGAATCGCCCATAACAAGGCCATCAGCGGGAGATGAGGCCACCTCACATCAAGAAGGCGCTCTTTTTTTAGACCGCCGACGGGATTCATTTAAAAAGATTCATTGACAACGGGGTTGGTGAGGGTCCCGATCCCTTCGATATCGATCGAGACGATATCACCCTCCGTGAGCCAACGCCTGGGGTCACGCGCCATTCCAACGCCCTCCGGAGTCCCTGTCAGAATGACAGTCCCAGGCTCAAGTGTCGTACTCCCACTCAGGAAGGCAATCAGTTGAGCGACGCTAAAAATCATGTCGCGCGTGTTAGAGTCTTGAAAGGTTTCTCCATTGATCAGAGTCCTGATTCGAAGATTCTGAGGATCCTCGATCTCATCCTGTGTCACAAGTAAAGGTCCCAAAGGACAAAAGGTATCAAAGGTCTTGCCGCGACACCACTGCCCCCCCCCTGCGTGCTTTTGCCAGTCGCGAGCACTGACATCGTTGGCTGCCGTGTAGCCAAACACATATTCAAGGGCTTCGGCTTCACTGACATTCTTGCACGTCTTGCCAATCACCACCGCGAGCTCACACTCATAGTCGACTTTATCGCTCTTAAGATGTTGCGGGATCACGATCGGTTTCATAGGATCCTGAATACTCGAAGGCATTTTCATAAACAAGATGGGGTAGCGCGGCAACTCAGATTGGGTCTCCTCAGCATGACGGCGATAATTAAGACCGATACAGAGGATCGCTTTAGGCACCAAGGGCGCTAATCGTTCCTTAATCGCAACGACCTCTGATGTGACTTTATATTCACCAAAAAGATCACCCTCGATCCTTAAGGCCCGTCCATCGTCTTCTAAGGATGCGGTCACCACCGCGCCACGTTGATCAATACAGCGAATAATGTTCATGGTGATCTAAAACAGGTGGACAAAAAAAACCGGCAACGCGTGCCGGGATCAACAAATTGAAAGCAAAGCGAGCAGCATAGAGCTTCTGTGTCGGGTCTAGTTGTTGCTCGATGGGGTGGTTTTTTTCAAACACCGGACGCTCCCAATGAGCGGTCTCAGCGAAACAAGGATTCAGCCGCGCGATTCGCCTGAAGGTTGGCATGAAATTGGCGGAGTATGTCAGCACGGTACCAGGTTTTTCCTTGACGATTGATGCTGTTGAGCCCAAATGTTCGTTGTTGGGTGTACTGCGCGAGCTCGGAACGGGTCAGACCCGTCATGCGGGCAGCTTCTTCTGGAGAAATGAGTTCCTCCTGCATGCGCTCAGCCACCCGTGACCCCTTTGGCGCGGGCTTCAAGAAAATCTCGTAAGTCACTGACGATAAACTGACGTTTCCATTTGATGGCCTTGCTTTTGAGGCCAAATGCCTTGGAGGCGGCAAGGTACTCAAGATAAGAAGGCTCGAGACCCAGCAGTTCAGCAGCTTCGTTTAATGGCAGGACATCAGTGTCTTTAAGGGCATCTAGCCTATTCGGCATCGTCATAAGAAGTTACGTTGAGATTGGGCGGAGACCTCGTGGTCTTCCGGTGTCATCGAAGGATGAGGGCAGACATCGAACGTTGATTCTCAGTTGCAGAGAACCGTTCAGTTGTTTAATTATATCTTCTTTCTTCGCATCAAGGAATCGGTTTGTACCTGGAGCACTAAGATGGATATGAATCCCGCCGTTTTGATTGTCGGTGCCGGGCCTGCGGGGCTCACCGCCGCCTTATCACTCCATCGTCAAGGAATTAAGGTCCGCATCATTGACCAAAATAGCGAGGCGACGTCCCTCTCAAAAGCCCTCGTCCTGTGGCGACGATCCCTCCTCTCACTCGATACCCTCATTCCCTTCGAGACCTTCCTCAAGGAGGGGATTGAAGCAAAAAAGGCTCATTTCTTTGATGAGGGCCGCCATCAGGCAACCCTCCCCTTTTTAACCGAGGGCCACGGCCTCCCTGCCGGTATTTTCATTCCACAAAGCCGGATTGAAGCGATTTTGGTTGAAGCCCTTTTGAAAGGCGGCATCAGCATCGAAAGAAACTCAAAGATCGTCAGCATCAGCCAAGACCATGAAGGTGTGATGGCCGACATCCTCCAGGGAGAGACCACACAGACGATCAAGGCCCCTTACGTCATTGCTGCAGATGGGGGTCGATCAACGATTCGCCATCTTCTCAACCTCGCATTTCAAGGAGAATCCATGGAGAGCCGGTGGCTTCTTGGAGATCTCACCGTGACCAAGGAGAGCGCGCCGCCTTCAATCGAAACCGATGTCGCTGAAGGGGATCTTTATATGAGTTCATCACCCAAAGGGGCCATCGCCATCTTTCCGATTAGTCGGGATCGTTACCGAATCATCGTTGATGGTGGCCACCTTGAGAAGGACTCGCCGCGACAGGACCCCACCGCGGCTGAACTTCAAAAGGCCCTAAGCAGTCGTACCAAACTCTTATGGACGATCAAAGAAACACACTGGCTATCAGAATTTAGGATCAACGAACGGCAAATCGATCGCTATGTGCATGGTCGGGTGCTGATTGCAGGTGACGCAGCGCATGTGCACAGCCCCGCTGGCGGCCAGGGCATGAATACCGGCATCCAAGATGCCATCAACCTCAGCTTTAGGCTGGCCTCGGTACTTCATGGGGCTAACGCCTCCCTCCTCGAGCGCTATCAGGAGGAACGACATCCGGTGGCTCGCCATGTCCTCATCATGAGTGGCCGCATGCTGAGAGCCGGCATGCTTCGGCAACCTATCCTCCGAAAGCTTCGTGGCCTCATGATGCCGCTCCTTCTAAGGCTCCCCTTGATCAAGCGGCGCCTTTCAAATGCCTTAACTGAAGATGATGTCAGCTATCAGGCCGTCTACAAAACGCTCAAAGGCACCCAAGGAGCGCGGGTCGGCGAGGCTTTTTCGGATCTTCCTATCCTTTGGGGTACCCTTGAAGTTCCCGCTTCACACCTCCTCCGATCCCAAGACCCCCTTTATGGCACGCTGATCCTTGGGCCTAAAGCGGATCCGAAGGCCTGGCCAACGACCCATCTTGGACTTCCGATCAGACCCTACCAGCTTGGATCAGAGGGACTTGATGAGGCTGGCGCTCTCATGTCTCTTATGAACCTTGGGCCAGATGAAGGGATCCTCATTCGGCCTGATGCCATTGTTGACTTCCAGGGATCCTCTGAAGGACTCAAGATTTGGCTCCAAGCGATGTGACCGCATCCCATCGGTCGCGACTTTTAAAATAGACAAGTACCTTGCGTTCAAACGTCTGTTTTAATAGGATGGGCCCTCTTCTTTTCTCACCTTCCTGAACGATTTGAACGAGACACCGATCGAACGACTGCTGACCTCAGGCCTCAAGGTGTTCGCAGAGCGCGGCTTTCGGGAAGCCACGGTGCGTGATATCTGCGCCCTGGCCGGCACCAATATCTCCTCCATTCGGTACTACTTTTCCAGTAAAGAGATGCTCTACCGTGAGGTATTGGCCTATTCATTTCGTGAGGCCGACCGCAAATACCCGCAACTCGCCTTTAGCGATGAATCCCTGCCGCCGAATGATCGGCTGAAGATTTTCATCCGCAATCTCTTGATGCGTCTCCTCGATGAATCAGACCTTGGATTCCACGCTCGGCTGATGGCCCGAGAAATTG
>JBEIRQ010000363.1:0-2102 GCA_040375885.1 Methylococcus sp. | reverse complement strand
GGATAACGACAGACCATGGGCACTGAACGGGGTAGACTCTGTGAGCTGCCGAAATAGTCGACCCAACCGACCACCGACCCGCATCCAGTTTTCGGGGGCTATTTCGAGAAACCGAATCGGTTCAGGGATAGCCTCGGCAAGAGGATCGAGATGGATCCGCCGCAAACCGAGACCAACCCCCTGAAGCGGTAACGGCATAGCTCCCCGCATCACCAATGGCAAGGAGCTTAAGACGCCTTACTTTGGCGCAGCGGGCTGCCCCATATTCATACCGGCACACTTTCCTTCCATCGCCTTGCTCTCTTCCTGAGGCGACTTCTTGGCTTGCTCCATCATAGCCCCGCAATTCATTTCGGGGTTTTTCATCATTTGGCCACCGCACTTCCCTTCGCCACAAACCATTTCCTTGGTTTGCTTGGTGTCCTTCGGGGCATCGGGTACCGGAACATATTCAGCGACTTGCACATATCCCCCAGCTAATTCCTTCATGGCGAAGGGATTTTCGCTCGCAAGGGCGCCGGTAGCAAAGGAAGAAGCCATCGCGGCACCCAAAACAGTGGAAATACCTTTTTTGTTCATATCATCTCCTCGGTTGGTCAACTGGAAATCAACCCCTATCACCCATAGCCCTTTTCAAGAGACCATTTCCGACAAGGATCACATCATTATTATTTTCCTAAAGCTTAGGACAGCGGGCGCTATTCTCACACACTGCCCCATAATATGCATGAAAGGCTTAGAGTGGGCCCAAGCTGCAAGGTTCCACCCCACTGAAGATGGTCACCTAGAAGCGCCCACCGATGGAAACCCTTTAACGCATCGGCTATTCTCTTCATTCATGCTGGTCCCCGAGGGGCCAGGGATCCCTAAAACCATTCAGAGAAAACGATCCATGTTCTGCCGACATTGTGGAAGTGAAGTAAAGGACAAGGCCGTGGTCTGCAGCGGCTGCGGTGAAAACATTGGTGAGGGCGAGTCTCCCTTGTTGATTGGGGAAGCAGGCCCTAAAGCGCAATGGAGCTGGTTCACCATGTTTGTAACCATCGGCGTGATTACCCTCTTGCTGCTGATTGCCATCATCGCGGGACTCTGAGCTTTCTAAAAAGATCAGCCTCTCTTTGAGGTTTCGGGTGATCAGATCTTTAAGATGTGCTGACGGTAATAACGAAGCTCCGCGATGGATTCCCCTATATCGTCTAGCGCTCGATGGCTTCCTTTCTTGGTGAAGCCTGCCATCAGCTCGGGCGCCCAGCGGGAGGTCAACTCCTTCAAGGTAGAGACATCGAGGTTCCGGTAATGAAAATAGGCCTCGAGACGCGGCATCTCCCTCGCAAGAAACCTTCGGTCCTGACAAATGCTGTTGCCACAGATGGGAGAGACACCTTGAGGGACCCACTGAGCAAGGAAGGCCAGCGTCTTTGCTTCGGCCTCCTCAACCTTAAGGGAACTCTCAAGAACCCGCGTTATCAGACCAGATTGACCATGATGGGTCCGGTTCCACTCGTCCATACCGTCAAGCACTCCTTGCGGCTGGTGGATGACCAGCTGAGGACCCTCGGCAATGATCATGAGATCCTTGTCGGTCACCAGCGTTGCGATCTCAATGATGTGATCCTCAAGAGGATTCAATCCGGTCATTTCAAGATCGATCCAGATGAGATTTTGGGTATGGGGTGACATGCTGCATTCCTTGAAAAAGCGTGGAGGAGGTCCAGGCATCCGCCTACGGACAAAACCAACAAAAACCGGCAGAACCTGCCAGGATTAAAAAATGAATGATTTTACTGTGTTGTTCCTTGTAGCCCTAGCCGCCTCGTTTGTCGTTGAATTCTGGCTATCGCGACGACAAGCCCTTCATGTGCTAACGCATCGCGGCGAGGTCCCAGAGGCCTTTAGGGAAAGTATTACGCTTGAGGCGCACCAGAAGGCGGCTGATTACACCGCTGATAAAGCCCGCCTGTCGGATATCGACCGCTTGCTCGGTGTCTTGGTCCTTTTAGGGTTTACCCTCGGCGGTGGCATTGGTTTTCTGGAACGATTTTGGACGAGTCTTGGAACCACGACGCTGGTTTCTGGCATCGGCCTGATCCTAACGGTCCTTT
>JBEIRQ010000104.1:0-6037 GCA_040375885.1 Methylococcus sp. | reverse complement strand
GGAGGGTGATCCTGAAAGAGGCCAGGAACTCGCCGGGCTTTGCGGTGGATGCCATGGAGAGGATGGTAATTCACTGGCCCCCCTATTTCCAAAGCTCGCGGGGCAACATCCTGCCTACCTCACCAAGCAGTTAAAAGAATTTAAAAGCCAGAAACGTGCGGAAACAACCATGACCGCCATGGCCGAACCGCTTAGTGACGAGGAAATGCGTGATCTCGCGGCCTTTTATGGACGACAGAAAGGCCATATTGAGACCGGTGCCCCCCACCCCTTGGGCCAAAAACTTTACAATGCCGGTAACGCGGCCGCGGGGATTCCCGCGTGCTCGGGTTGCCACGGACCCAAGGGGCGAGGCAACCCCTCCGCCGGTTTCCCTTCGCTGAGCGGGCAACACGCCGCCTATACCGAGAAGGCATTGCATCATTTCAAAGCGGGTGAACGCCAAAATGATATGAATGGCATGATGCGCGCCATTGCCAGCAAGCTAGGTGATAGCGACATGACCGAATTGGCGGAATATATTTCTACGTTGCATTAGGCCATCGCCATGGATAGGCCCGACCGACCTGGGCCTAATGGATTGAACAAACACTTTAGAGACCCTCTATGAACAAAACCTTGCGTGGTGTCATCGCCCTTCTGAGCCTCCTTCTGACACAATCCTTAGTCGGTCTAAAGGCCGCGGAACTAGTGGCCGGAACGGATTATGACCTCGTCAAACCGGCTCAGCCGACCCAAGACCCTCAAAAAATCGAGGTCCTCGAATTCTTCTGGTATGGCTGCCCTCATTGCCTAGAATTTGAACCTGATTTGAATGCCTGGATCAAAACCAAGCCAGACTCGGTGAACTTTATCCATCAACCCGCGGTATTCAATGAGCAATGGGCCGCGCATGCCAAAGCATTCTTTACCGCAGAAGCCCTTGGGGTTGCTGACAAGATGCATGCTGATTTCTTTGATGCGATCCAGCATCAAAAGCAGAAACTTTCTACCGAAGAGGAACTAGCGCCCTTCTTTGTCGCTCACGGTGTCAGTGAGGCGGCCTTTCATCAAGCCTATAAATCCTTCGCCGTAGACTCCAAGATGCGCCTTGCCAATGGCCTCGCCGCCAAATATGGGGTCACCGGAACGCCCTCCATGGTGGTCAATGGGAAGTATCTGATTAGCCCTGGAAAGGCTAAGTCCTTTGAGCGGATGATCGAGATTACGAATGCCTTGATCAAGAAAGAACAGGCTGAGGCTAAAAAATAAAGGTTTTTTAGCCTCTCTCGTGAGCCAGCAAAATCAGGCCCTCCAGAGCCTTATAGGTTGGTATAAAATTTAGCTAGACTAGAATTCTTGCTGCAGCTACGCCCTGGAACTACCATGAGGTCAGGATAGACACTGTGATGGAAGGCCAATTATGCTGAAAACCTATGAAGCTGTTCTGGAATCCGATGGTCATTTGCATTTTCTGGAGGCTGTTCCGGCTCTGGATAAGATAGCGCATCGTGTCTTGGTGACTTTCACGTCGGAAGCTTCGGCAGATACAGCGCTTTGCGGGGCTGTTCTGAGTGAGATGGCCTTATCCGAAGATTGGTCGCGCGGGGAGGAGGATGTCGCATGGGCACATTTGCGAGCCGCCAAGTAGTTCTGATCTCGTTCCCATTTTCAGACTTGTCCGGCACCAAGCTGCGTCCAGCACTGATTCTTGCAAATGCAGGCAAAGATGATTGGATGCTTTGCCAAATCACTAGCAACCCGTATGCAGATGTTGGCGCTATCGAACTGACTGATCCAGATTTTGCTGATGGGAGCTTGCAGCGGGTCAGTTACGCTCGACCTTGCAAAGTCTTCACCGCGCATGAAAGCTTGTTTAGGGGGGTGGTTGGCTCGATCACTCGCGACAAACAGGCCGCTGTCGTCAACCAAATTGTTTCCATGTTAAAGGCTGAGGACTAATCCTTAGAGGAAGGTCCGACTAGAGGCTACGGCTTCGATGTCGGATGACCTGATCGACTACAGTGATGCAGCGTATCAGGTCGGTGCCGTATGGATGAAATCGGCAGATGAGTTGCCTAAAACCAACGACAAATCACGCTTCGTATCGATGCGGAAGTGCTGGGGTTCTTCAAAAAAATACGGGCACCCGCCATCAGTCTCGCATGAATGCCGATTTGCGCTCCAACGTTGAGGCGCATAAAACTCAAGCGAACCAGAACAACGCCTACTCAGACCCGATCCGAAATCTTAACGACCCACTCACTGTCAGGAAGACGGTAAATCGCGATTTCCAGCTCATGCCCTTTGTAAAAGGAAGATCCACCAAGGTCTAAATTAATAAGATTAGCTGGGTGAGAGGGGCTCGAGCGCGGCCTCCAGCCGAATCAGGCCCTGCCCTTCGGCAGGCTGATCCTCCTTCACCAGAATCTCCAGCAGCGTCGATTGGTACGAACACCAGCGGCGCTCGACGACAATGCCGCCGCCAACTCGGTAGCGGCCGGCCGACAACCCCAGAAAAGGCAGGGTGAGGCGCCAAGCATGGGCACCAGGCGCCATCATCAATGGGCACTCCAAAGACCCCAGCAAGAGACCCGAAACACTGAAGAACTGGAGCCTCAGCGTCGCGGATCTCGTTGGGTACTGACTCTCGAGATCAAGCCTTAGCATCAAGGGAGAGCCGGTCTTTGCCAGCCGATACGAAGGCTCCTCTGAGATCGAGGACAATCTCATCAAACCCACACCCTCCGATAGATCCGCTGGCATCTTGGGGATCAGCCCCATAGGCGCCAGCGCGCGATCGAGAAAACCGGTGGCCTCATAATATTTTCGATACAGCAGCTCGGTTTCTCCCACCGCGAGTGCCTCACCATCCTCCAGCAACAGACAGCGATCGGCGATATGCCGAACATTCATCTCCGAATGCGAAACGAAGATAATGGCGGTTCCTTCGCGCTTTAGGGCATCAAGACGCTTGAGGCAACGCATTTGAAAAGCCACATCGCCGACGGCAAGCACTTCATCGATCAGGAGGACATCGACCGGGCTGGCGGTCGCTATGGAAAATTCGAGGCGGGCGTACATCCCATCAGAGTAGACCTTGACAGGGAGATCCAGTGATTTTTCAAGGCCTGAAAAGGTCACGATCTGCTGCATCAGCCGATCGGTTTCGAGCTTGCTGAAGCCGAACTCCGAGCACTTCGCATAGATATTTTCACGCCCCGTCAGGAGAGGCTGGAGACCCTGACCCAAACGAATCAGAGAGGTTACCCTCCCTGACCGTTCAAGGGACCCTGCATCAGGCCGTAATTCGCCATTAATGAGCTTCAGCAGAGTGCTCTTGCCGGCCCCATTGGGACCAATGACGCCCAGACATTCACCTTGGCGCAGCTCAAAGGAAACCGCCCTCAAGGCCCAGAATTCATGCTGCCTGAGCCTTTGCCGAGGCGCTATTCTCAAAAGCCGCTGAAGCGCATCACTCAGACCATAGCGAAGGCCTTGAAGGGTAGTTCGGCTAAACTTTTTGCCGAGCTCTTGACAGCGAATAACCGGCGATGACACGGGAGAAAGGGCGTCAACGTGCGATGTCAGGGCGCTCAGACCCGTCTTCGGCCGGCGACTCAAGAACGACCTGAGAGGGCGTCAAAATCGCCAGCGCCGTGGCAATCATGTCGGCCTCCATGGGTTCGCCTAAGGCAAGACGAAGGCCCTGCCGATAAAGACGGCTGGCAGCAACATCCTCCTTTCGAGCAAACATGAGATCGGCTAACACCTTGAGGGCTTCAGGGGTCGGGTCGAGGCTGAGACTGGCTTTGGCATAGTCAAGGGCTGCCTCGCCCTGCCCCGCACGAAACGACAACTTTGCCAGCAAAGCCAACAGCGCAGGATCATCCCGATGAGGGCCAAGCCAGTCTTTACAATGCGCCAACTGGCGAATGGGGTCGTCATCCTCGATCTGCGCATACACGTCCAGCAACGGCGTATTCCAATCCCGCCCCAAAGCCAACCGGAGGTCCTCTTCGACTTCTTTCCCCACCCCAGCGTCCATCATACCGCGACTATAGGGCTCAACAAGGACGGCCTCGGACTTTAAATGCGGAGGAACCATCCGCCAAATCTCTCTAATCAGTCCCGGGTCTTTGGTCAAAGCCCGTTTTCTGAGAAGGGATTGATAAGCCTCCACTTCAAGCTTTCTAAGCTCTGATTCAGCGAACAGCTTAGCTTCCCGCAAGGCCGGTATCAGGTAGTGCAGTGCATCCCAATCTTTAGTCCTGATATAAGCGTCTGCCATCATCCTAAGGACCAAAGGATGATTCGGGAAGGTTCGATTGATTTCGGCGAGATGTTCGAGCGCCCGGTCGAACTGCTGCGTCCCGATCATTAAGGAGGTCCGCGTCAACGCCACCGCCAGTGGCGCATCAGGCGCTACCTTCAAGGCCAGCTTTAAGTAATCTTCACGCTGCTCATCGGCGCCCCGGAGATGGGCCGCTCGGGCTGCGACCAAATAATTGAGTAAGGGCAAGGTACTGTCAGAGGCATGGCGAAGCAAATTCCGCTCGGCCTTGTCCCATTTTCCCTCAATCGTCTCGACAAATCCCTCTAACAAGGCTTCCATAGCCCGTTTATGACGCTCTTGGTGATGGCGGCGCTTGATCGCTTCCGGGAGCTTGGCGGCCCCTGTGGTGAACTGGATGCCAAGGTAAACGGCAACAAACACGAAAACAGTCAAAAAGATGATGAAGTACAGCGAGGTTTCAAGGACCAAATCGCCGATCCCGATAATCACATAACCCGCATGGCCACTGGCGTTGAGCTGTTGATAGCCTAAGACAATCAACCCAAGAACGAGGAAGAAGGCCGCTAACGAAAAAACAATCTTTCTTCTCACAGCCTTTCACCCGTTGGGTCGAGGGATTGAGCCGCGGGTTTTTGATGGTCTAAGGAAGGTCCACCCGACGTCTCGCCCCCGTCCTTAGACGGGGCCTCAGTGGCCGGGGGCGGGCCACTTGATGACTCCTCCTTGATCGGCGCTTTGGTTTTTTCAGCGGCTGGTTTTTTTTCAGCTTTGTCGCTCTTAGCCTCCGGCGGGCCGATCGGCGGCGTCTTTTCAAGGCTCTCACTGCTCGGTGAGGAAGGGGGTTCCATCGACTTTAAAACGGGCGCCGGCAAAGGCGCTGCAACCGGCTTTCCGTGCATCACCGTATCCTCGACTTCGAGACGTACCCGTTCGATATTCTGCAACATCGTGAGCGAGCGACTGATATCTGGGTAGGTAATAGACAACGATTGCTGCGACAATTTTTCCAAATCGTCCAGCATGGCCTTGGTCTCATTGGCAGAAGTATCGAACTGCTGCTGTACCCATTCGATCGTCCAGTTGAGGCTTTGCCGGTAAAGAGTCTCATCATTCCTGAGGAGTGCCGCCCGGGTCGTTTCAAGTTTCAGCAGCAGCAGCTGCCTGACCGTTTCGACCTGCTCTGGGGTCAACACGGCATCAATCAGTCGATCGGTCCGCCTGACCACGACCAGATCCTTGATGCCCTTGAGGGCATTATCAAAGGCATCTGCTTCTGGATCGGGCTTTGAATCCTGATCCTTTTCTACGTTTTTCTGAGCCTCCAGCTGTTTGACGATGCCGGCGTGGGGCAACGCGGTGGGAAGTCCTGCTACCCGCTTCTGAAGGGCGACCAAATCGGAGGAGAGGCCGACCACATCAAGACCCTCGACCTTCTTCAAGGACGCAATTTCGCTAGCCAGTACCTCGCGCGCCTTAAAAACAGCGGGATCACCACTCTCATGAAGCCGTTGGTCCGCTGCCTCCATGGCGGCAAGGACAGATTTCACATCCCCGATCAGATTGAGCTTCTGATTGGCCACACTCAAAAGATATTCGGCATCGGTGACCATCAGATCCCCGCGCGTTTTATTGAGCTGGCGTTGGATCTGTTGGATCGCGGTCGCGAGCTCGCCACGGGTGGAGTCAAGCTTTGCATCGAATTGATCACTCTGATCGCCGATTGCTCGCTCCAGACGGGCTTCATCCGTCGTCGACTGACCT
>JBEIRQ010000383.1:0-1950 GCA_040375885.1 Methylococcus sp. | reverse complement strand
TTCCCTTTTGAAATCGACGCTCCAAAGGATGACCACATGAAGCCCTAAGGCGATCAGGAGCGCTATAAAAAAAGGGGGCCTTAAGGGCATTGCTGAAATCAGTGGCGCTCCTTGAGGAGCGCCTCGATGGCATCAAAGAGATCGCTCGCGATATTGAGGCCAAACTGGCGATCCAGCTCCTGAATACAGGTTGGACTGGTGACATTAATTTCGGTCAGCGACCCGCCGATGACATCGAGTCCCACGAAAATCAGTCCTCGCCGCCGAAGTTCAAGTCCTATGGCTTCAGCAATCTCGAAATCCCTTTGAGTCAAAGGCCGTCCCTCCGCGCGCCCTCCTGCGGCGAGATTGCCTCGGCTTTCACCCGCTTGGGGGATGCGGGCTAAGGCATAAGGCACCGGGACCCCATTAACGATCAGAATCCGCTTATCCCCATCAACAATCTCTGGAAGATAGCGCTGAGCCATCACAAAGCGCTGATTGTGTTCGGTCATCGTTTCAAGAATGACGCTCAGGTTAGGATCCTTTTGAGCGACCCTAAAGATCGAAGCGCCGCCCATGCCATCGAGGGGCTTTAGGACGACTTCACCCTGCTCTAAAAGAAAGCTTCGAATCCTTTGAGCCTCTCGGGTCACCAGGGTCGGCGCGCAGAAATCCTGAAACCACGCGGTAAAGAGCTTTTCATTGGCATCCCGAAGCGACTGGGGCTTATTCACCACCAGGGCTCCAAGCGCCTCGGCCCGCTCGAGGAGATAGGTCACATAGACATACTCCTGATTGAAAGGAGGATCTTTCCGCATCAAGATCACATCCAGAGAATCAAGCGGCGCATCCTGATCCTTCAGAAATCGAAACCAGCCTTGATCATTTCTTTCGACATCGAGAGAGCGCATCCTCGCGAAGGTTCGGCCGTCTCGAAGATAAAGATCACTCACTTCCATATAGTGGATGTCGTAGCCACGAGCCTTCGCTTCAAGGAGCATCGCAAAGCTCGAGTCCTTAGAAATCTTGATGGTATTAATGGGATCCATGACGATCCCAAGCTTCACTGTCATGCGCGGCGTCCAAAGAGAGATGAGGCGATCACTTGACTTTCCCTAGGGGAATGCCTTATAAAGTTTGGCTTTTCCTTACCCAGCCAGGCGAACCGAGGTTCATCCATGTCCAGAATATGCCAAGTGACGGGCAAGGGCCGTATTGTAGGCCATAACGTCTCTCACGCTAACAACAAGACCAAACGCGTCTTCAACCCAAACCTCCATGAACATCGTTTCTGGGTTGAAAGTGAAAATCGGTTCGTCCGTCTGAAGGTGTCCAGTCAGGGCCTTCGTACGATCGACAAGAAGGGCATTGATGCCGTCCTTGCCGATATCCGTAAACGCGGCGACAACGTCTGATCGAGGAATCACCATGCGCGACAAGATCAAACTGGTATCGAGTGCCGGCACCGGCCACTTTTATACCACCACGAAGAACAAGAAAAACATGCCTGAAAAGATGGAGATCAAGAAATTTGATCCCGTCGTTCGTCAGCATGTGGCCTACAAAGAAGGCAAAATCAAGTAAAGCCCCTGTCGGCGCGCCCGATCCATCGGCCAATCGTTTTTCGATGAGCCCGGGAGTCCTGCCGAGAGTGTCGCACCATAGACTGGCTTGCTGGGGCTATCGCCTCTGGCAGGCCTTTCGAAGGGTGACAGGAGACGATGCCTATGCCCGCTATCTCCATCATTTTGAGAAAAACCATGCTGGGGATGGCGCCGCCCCTTTAAGTCAAAAAGCCTTCACCGCCCAGGAACTTGAACGGCGATGGAACGGCATCAAGCGCTGCTGCTAGGGCCTTCATGAAGACTCAAGACCCTGAAAAGGCCGCAACCTCTGGCCTTATGATCTACCGGCGACTCCTTCGCTATACGATCCCCCATTGGAAAAAGTTCCTCCTGGCCATCGTCT
>JBEIRQ010000034.1:0-10504 GCA_040375885.1 Methylococcus sp. | reverse complement strand
TATGCCTATGTGATTGATTATGCTGATGATCTTCGTGTGGAGGATGAGGTTTTTGAGCAACATGGTGTCAAGGTGGTGGTTGATTCTGAGTCCTTGTCCTTTCTATGCGGAACCACGGTTGATTTTCGGCGAGAAGGGATTAGTGAGGCATTTCGCTTTGATAATCCCAACGTCACAGCCAACTGTGGGTGTGGCGAGAGTTTTGCCGTTTCTTCAGCGCCTTGAAGATGACTACGCGCGGGCTTTTCCTGTAGAATCCAAAGGTTAACCCCCGCCCTTAGTAGGGCGGTTTTCTTTGGCCGGCAGTTTTTGATGCGGCCAGAATACAGCCCATCAGGAGTTCTCATGGCCATTGAACGTACCATTTCCATCATCAAGCCGGATGCCGTTGCTAAGAATGTCATCGGCGAAATCTACAGCCGTTTTGAAAAGGCAGGTCTTCGCATCGTGGCCGCGAAGATGACGCACCTCAGCCTGGAGCAAGCCGAGGGTTTCTATGCGGTGCATCGGGAACGCCCCTTCTTCAACGACCTGGTGAGCTTTATGATTTCAGGTCCAGTGATGATCCAGGTCCTCGAAGGCGAGGGTGCGATCAGTAAGCATCGTGATGTGATGGGTGCGACCAATCCGAAGGATGCGGCCCCTGGGACCATTCGCGCCGATTTTGCCGACAGCATTGACGAAAATGCCGTCCATGGCTCTGACAGCGCTGAAACGGCCGCACAGGAAATCGCGTTTTTCTTTCAGACGAATGAACTCTGCGCCAGAACCCGCTAATTCCGGGGGCAAGGTCAATCTCCTAGGGCTTGACCTCAAGGCCCTAGAGACCTTCTGTGTCGAGCGTTCGGAAAAGCCGTTTCGAGCCGCGCAGCTGCTGCAGTGGATTTACCAGCGCGGGGTCGATGACTTCGCCGAGATGTCCAATCTGAGTAAAGCGTTGAGGGCTACTCTTGAGGCGGACTGCGAGATTGCCCCGCCGGTTATTGTCCATGAGCAGCGATCACGGGATGGGACCTGTAAGTGGGTGATGAGGACCGATGCCGAGAATCAGGTTGAAACGGTGTTCATTCCAGAGGAGAGTCGCGGCACCCTCTGTATCTCCTCCCAGGTGGGCTGCGCGCTTGAATGTACATTCTGTTCAACCGCTCGGCAGGGCTTCAATCGAAATCTGACGGCGGCCGAAATTATTGGTCAGCTTTGGGTGGCTCAGCGTGAACTTGGGGTGGGTGCGGTCACCAACGTGGTGCTCATGGGTATGGGTGAGCCGCTACTCAATTTCAATAATGTGGTATCGGCGATCAATCTGATGCTGGATGATCATGCCTATGGCCTTTCAAAGCGCAGGGTGACTCTCAGCACCTCGGGTGTCGTTCCCGCCCTCGAGCGGCTGGCGGACGTCGTTGATGTGAGTCTCGCGGTATCCTTGCATGCACCGACCGATGCGCTTCGGGATGAACTGGTTCCGATTAACCGGAAGTACCCCATTCAGCAGCTGCTGGCCGCCTGTAGGGGCTATATTGGCCAGGACCCCCGCCGTAAAGTCACTATCGAGTATGTGATGCTCGATGGTATCAATGATTCCCCTCTGCATGCCCGTCAGCTGGTGCGCGTTTTAAGCCAGCTCCGCTCCAAGGTCAATCTGATCCCGTTTAATCCTTTCCCAGGATCTGATTATCGTTGTTCTGGGCGCGAGACCATTCAAAGGTTCAGCGATATCCTCCAGGCCGCAGGCTTGGTGACCACCATCCGCAAGACTCGGGGTGATGATATTGATGCGGCCTGTGGTCAGTTGGTGGGTCAGGTCACGGATAAGACCCGAAGAACCATTAGGTTAAGCGCCGGATAATCCAACAAGCCCTGATAGGGGCCTCTTTGCTGAAGATCGACGAATCATCTATATGAGCGAAAAAATTCAGGCGATCCGGGGGATGCACGATATCCTGCCGACGCAAACACCCCGCTGGCAGTATGTCGAGAGCCTTTTGAGGCGGGTCATGGGCGCTTATGGCTACCAAGAGATTCGGCTGCCCATCGTCGAAAAGACCGACCTTTTCAAGCGATCTATTGGTGAGGTGACCGATATTGTCGAGAAGGAAATGTATACCTTTGAGGATCGCAATGGCGACTCTCTGACTCTCCGGCCTGAAGGCACAGCAGGCTGTCTTAGGGCCTGCCTTGAGCATGGGCTTCTTTACCACCAAACCCAACGGCTCTGGTACATGGGCCAAATGTTCAGGCACGAGCGCCCGCAGAAGGGCCGCTATCGGCAGTTTCATCAGTTAGGCGTCGAAGCTTATGGGATGGGAGGCCCTGATATTGATGCGGAGCTGATTTTATTGTCTTACCGATTATGGCGCGACTTAGGGATTGATCGAAAGCTTCGCCTCGAGATCAACTCCCTCGGGACCAGCGAGGAGCGGTCTCGCTACCGGGAGCGCTTGGTGGTGTACTTCAGGCAGCATCTGGAGGCTCTCGATGAGGAGTCCCTTCGCCGACTTGAGACAAATCCTTTAAGGATTCTCGACAGCAAAAATCCCGATCTTCGCGCTATCATTGCGGGTGCTCCAAGTTTGATTGAGGAACTTCAAGAAGAATCTCGAGCGCATTTTGAGGGATTGTTGAGCCGGCTTGATCGTCTAGGTTTGCCCTATGTCGTCAATCCTCGGCTCGTTCGCGGCTTAGATTACTATTCGAGGACCGTTTTTGAGTGGGTCACCGATGCCTTGGGTGCCCAGGGCACCGTCTGTGCCGGGGGGCGTTATGACGGCCTGGTGGAGCAATTGGGCGGCAAGGAGTCCACGGCAGTTGGATTTGCCCTCGGTATGGAGCGTCTTATTGAGCTTTTATCGAATCCAGAGGCCCTGGATGCGGCAGCCGATCCAGATGTTTATCTGATCGCCGTTGGCGATCAGGCCGAGGCTTTGGCCTTGATGTTGGCCGAGCGCCTGAGGAACGAACTCCCCACCTTAAGACTCCAGATGAACTGTGGTGGGGGGAGCTTCAAAAGCCAGTTTAAACGGGCCGATAAGTCAGGTGCCCGTTGGGCGCTGATTCTGGGTGAAACCGAAATCCTTGAAGGCACGATCGGCGTAAAATCTCTAAGGGGTGAATCGGAGCAGGCTGTTTTGGCGGTCGGCGACGTCTCATCCCACTTAACCAGCCTGCTACAACGATGAGGATTGCATGGAAACGTATTTGACCGAGGAAGAACGGGTTGAGGCCCTCCAGCGATGGTGGAAGGACAATAAATCATCCCTGATCGCCGGCCTTATTCTGGGGTTGATCTGCATTGCGGGTTGGAAAATGTGGCAGGCCCATCAGCTGGAAGGCCAAGAAAGAGCGTCACTGGCCTATCACCAGCTGACCCAGGCCACCGATGCCAAGCAGGTCGACAGCGCGACGAAGCTTGCGGATCGCCTGATTCAGGAACATGCATCAAGTACCTATGCTGAATATGCCCGTTTGATCCTCGCGAAGCTTAAGGTGGATGCGGGTGATCTTGAAGGCGCGCGCAGGGTACTTGATGAAGAATTGGCCAAAGGGAAAGATGATGTCCTCAAGAGCTTGGCCCGGTTACGGCTTGGGCGTGTGCTCCTGGCCAAGGGGGATATCGAGGCGGGGTTGAAGTCCTTAAATGGGGCCACCGAAAAAACGGCCGGTAGCTTCCTCAGTCTTTATGAAGAACTCCGTGGTGATCTTCTCATCGCTGGCAAGCGTCCCTCAGAAGCGCGTGCGGCTTATATGAAGGCAAAAGAAGGGGGTAATCCCTCGCCGCTGCTGGAGCTGAAGATCAACGATCTCCCTGCCGGGGTCTGATGCGCGCATTGCTCCTTCTCCTGTTGGGTATTCTCTTCCTCACGGGGTGTACTCAGTTCAGTGCCGTTAAAGAGCTCGCCACCTCGGTGGAAGGACTGATTTCAGGGACGGATAACGCCGAGCCTCCGAAGGAGCTGGAACCTCTGGAGCCGACGGTGGCGATGAACGTTCTGTGGAAAACATCGGTTGGCAAGGGCTATGACGGTCGGGTCGTCAATCTGGTGCCAGCAGTGACGTCGACGGCCGTTTATGTGGCGGATCGTCGGGGTCTTCTCCAGGCTCATGCCCGCCAGGATGGGGAACGCTTGTGGAGTCATGAAACGGCGCTCGAGATTTCGGCGGGCCCCGTGGTGGCGGGGGATAAGCTTCTCATGGGCACGAGCAATGCAGAGATCATCGCCGTCAGCATTGTCGATGGAGCGCTTCTTTGGAAAGCCACCCTGACCAGCGAAATGTTGGCCTTGCCCCGGGTGGCTCATAATGTGGTCGTGGTCCGCACCAGTGACGGCCGGTTGGTGGGTCTTGACCTCCAGCATGGCGGGTTGAAGTGGTCCCACGAACGGAGTATCCCACCCCTTTCCGTTCGAAGTCAGGGTTCACCGACGATCGTTGGTGACCTGGTCCTAGATGGATTTGGTGGTGGCAAGCTGATTGCGCTGTCGCTCCAAGATGGCCGGTTGGTTTGGGAAACGACGGCGGCAACGGGCCGAGGGCGTTCTGAGGTTGAGCGCCTCGTTGAGCTTGATGCGGATCCTTTGGTGGAGGATGAGACGGTCTATATCACGGGTTTCCAGGCAGGCATCACCGCGGTGAATATCCCGGATGGCGAGATACTTTGGCACCAAAATGGCGCCTATTCCAGTCATGGCATGGCTCCTGGCCGCCACGCATTCTTTATTAGTGATACCAACAGCGATGTGGCCCGATTTGACAGTGCGAACGGCGTTGAGAAATGGAAACAGACGGCGTTACACCAGCGCCGATTGACGGTGCCCGCCACCGTTCGAAATTATGTGGTAGTGGGTGATTTTGAAGGCTATCTCCACGCTCTGTCGGCGGACGATGGGCGCCTTGTCGGTCGTCTTGAGATAGATAATGAGCCGATTCTCGCGCCCCCCGTCTACCATGACGAGACCCTTTTTGTTTACTCCTCCAGCGGCGTGCTGGCGGCCATTGGAATCAACTAGATCATGCTGCCAGTTGTGGCTTTGGTCGGCCGCCCGAACGTCGGGAAGTCGACCCTTTTCAATTATCTGACGCGAACGCGTGATGCGCTGGTGGCGGATTATCCAGGTTTGACCCGTGATCGTCAGTATGGCCGGGTCAAGCGAGGCCAGCGCGATTATTTTGTGGTCGATACCGGTGGCATTGTCGAGACGGATGCCGGTATTGATGAACAGGCGATGCGCCAGGTTCAGATCGCGCTCAAAGAAGCCGATGTGATTCTCTTTCTGGTCGATGCCCGGGACGGCTTGAATGTGGGGGATGAGGTCATTGCCGAGCGCCTTAGAAGGACCGGCAAACCGGTGATTCTCACTGCGAACAAGATCGATCAGGCCAGCCTCATCCTAGCGACCGCCGATTTCCATGCCCTCGCACTGGGTGAGCCGCAGCCTATTTCCGCCTCTCATGCACAAGGCATTGAATCCCTTTTGGATCTCCTCGAGAGCCGCCTTCCAAGCATTGAAGAGCTCCCTCAAGAAGAAGAGGGTGGCATCAGGATTGCGATCGTTGGGCGTCCCAATGTGGGGAAGTCCACCTTGGTCAATCGTCTCCTTGGTGAGGAGCGGGTGGTCGTCTTTGACGCGCCAGGGACCACTAGGGACAGTGTTGAAATTCCTTTTGAACGCCATGGTCAGCGTTACACCTTGATTGACACGGCGGGTATTAGGCGCCGCGGCAAGATTGCTGAAACGGTCGAGAAGTTTAGTGTCATCAAGGCCATGCAGGCTATTGAAAAGGCGCATGTTGTGATTTACCTCCTGGATGCTCGGGAAGGCGTCACCGATCAAGACACGAATCTTCTCGGGATGGTGCTTGAAATCGGTCGCGGACTGATTGTGGGATTCAATAAGTGGGATGGGATGACGCAGGATCAGCGTGATGAAACCAGGCGTCGCCTCGATCTCAAGCTCGAATTCGTCGATTTTGCCGAGAAGTATTTCATCTCCGCCCTCCATGGGACCGGGGTGGGTCATCTCTTTGATGCAGTCAAAGAGGTCTTTGGGGCGACCATGACTGACATGGGAACGTCCCATCTGACGCGGTTACTGCAGACCGCGGTCAATGCGCACCAGCCTCCCCTGGTGAGAGGTCGCCGGATCAAGTTGAAGTACGCTCATCAGGGCGGTACTAATCCACCGACGGTCGTCATCCATGGCAATCAGGTTCAGGAGATTCCTGGGAGCTACAAACGCTACCTGATTAATTATTTCAGGAACGCTATGGCCATCACCGGGACGCCCATCAAGCTGGAATTCAAGGCCAGTGAGAATCCCTTCAAGGGGAAGCGGAATGTGCTGACCGAACGCCAGATCAAGAAGCGTCGACGGATGATCCGTCACGTCAAATAAGAGTGATGCGCCTCGTTCTAAGACGCATCACTCCGCCCTTCCCTTAAGGGGGGGTGAGCGGAAGGCTTTCGCCATCCCCGGCCATCACCGGGTCTTTGGGGGGTGAGGTACCGTGGACGGTCACCGGAACACCCAGCGATGCCCAGTGGTAAAGCCAGCCTGCATCTTCATTGACGCCCTTCCGGCTGTTTTTCTTCTGGGTCGCGAGATTGACGCAGCCATGACTCGCGGGGTGTCCAAAGTTGTTGTGCCAGAAAGCCCCGTGAAAGGCATAGCCTTCATGAAAATATTGCGCGTAGGGCACATCCTTGACTTCGTAATACCCTTTTTCACCGGGCTTGAGCCCGGTGCTTTTCATGGTTTTCGTAGGGAAACGGGCGTAGATGTAAAAGGAGCCTGTGACCGTCGGGGTTTTCTGTTTTCCGGTGGACGCCTTCATGGTTTTGATGACGTTGCCGTTTTCATAGATTTCAACGCGCTGACGGTCGAGATAGACCTCAATGCGGCGATCTGGCCCGGTGCTGAATGAGGCTTCGATCGGTTGCGCTAGAACGCCGCCTCGGACGCTACGGGCGGCCTTGGGATCGACATGAACCTTGATCGTCGTCTGGGCGGGCCAGAAGGGTTCCGGTCGAAATTGAAGGTGTTGTTTGCCGAACCAGACCCACTTTCCGCTGAGGGCCTGACCCTGTTCGGTGGTGACCTTGATGGACTCCCCGACCTTCTCTCGGGCGTCCAGAGGTTCGCTGAAGTCGATCTGGATAGGCATCGCAATCCCAAGGTTCTTTTGGCTGTTCATTGGGATGCTGGCGCCAAGGGCTGGCGCGGTGGTCACCTCGAGGGTAAAGGGCGGCAGGGCGATGCCATTCATCGTTTCCCAATCGAGGGCGACGGTAAACGTTTGCCCTTGGGTGACCTCTTCTGGTTTGCTGAAGAGCGAAAAGTGTCGACGGCTTTCATCACTTTTGGTTTGAAGATCAAAGGGGCCTTTGGCAGTCATTCTCCCGACGGGTTCTGAGAAGTCCAGTGTGAGGCTCCCGCCAGGAGCGAGCGCCTGCCTTAAAGGGCTCTCAATCGCTGGAATGCGAGCGGTTTCAAAGTCCACCTCTTGATGCGTTTGCTGGCCGAGCCAGGGGCGTTCAGCCTCTATGGAAAGGCGGTATCGTTTACCAAAATCAAGCGGGGTTTTGGTTTCAAAGCCCGCTACTTTCAGAGCCTCAGCGACCACTGGGCCGTCGATTTCATGGATTTCAATCTGAGAGAGGATGGTTCCAAAGCCAAAAACTTCAATCACCAGATGTTCTTGGGGATCCATGGTGTGGCGTGTTTCCTCGCTCTTTAGGGGTTGTGGGATCTGAATGCCAAAGGGCAACGAGACGCGTCCTAGCCAGAATCCGGCGACGCTGATCAGGGTCAGGCCCATCAGGATCCAGTGACGGGGTTTAAGGCCCCATCCCTTGGACGAGGCTGGATCATTGGGCGGTGGGGCCTTTAGGTCACTCATCGAGGATCTCGCTGGAAGCGTGAGGGTCTATCGGCCGCAAAATAAAGTCGTGTCTTCAAGGGGGTATGGGTCATCTCTTGGGTGATGATCTTCGGCAAAAGTAACCAAAGACGGTGTTCTAGGCGCAATTGTACCCTGTCTTGTCTTTAGGGAAATCCCCCTTAAATTCCCTGCGCACAGGGGTTTATCGCACTTTTTTGTGGGGTACCTGCATATTGAGACTTGACGACTTCGTGTTTTAGAAAGAAAATGCTGAGTTCGATTTCCCTAAATGACAAGAGGTTCGTGTCTTGGCCAATATCGCTTCAGCAAAAAAACGTGCGCTTCAGTCTGAAAAGCACCGCGCTCACAATGCCGCCATGCGCAGCCGTTTGCGCACCTTCATCAAGAAAGTCATCCTGGCGGTCGAGGCCGGTAATCTCGAGGAAGCTCAGGCTGCGTTTCGTGCTGCTGTCCCGATCATTGACTCTTCGGTCAACAAGGGCCTGATCCACAAGAATAAGGCGGCGCGCAGCAAAAGCCGTCTCAACGCACGGGTCAAGGCGCTGGCTCTTAAGGCGGCCTGATTCGAGCGGGCCTTGGGGTGACGCCCTCCGGTCGTCGCCCTTGGGCCTTTGGCTTTAGGCCAAAATGAGGTTATCCCGATGAATCAGTTCAGGCTCATCGACATAACCTAGAATCTCTTCGATCCTTGAGCTTGGCTGAGTCATCAGTAAGCGGGCATCTTCTGCCCCATAGTTGACGAGACCCCGAGCTACTTCAGTCCCTTCCATGTTCAGACAGGCGACCAGATCGCCACGATCAAATTGTCCCTCGACCCCAATCACCCCGATCGGCAGTAGGCTTTTCCCGGCTTCACGAAGTACCCTGACCGCGCCAGCATCGAGGGTCAGTTTCCCCTTGAGTTTGAGTTGACCGGCCAGCCAGAGTTTTCTGGCGACAAGCGGTGATGACACATCGGGAATCAGAAAGGTTCCAACATCTTCCCCTTCCATGATGCGCTGGATGCCCTGGGTTTCTCGTCCGGAGACAATAACGGTAGCCGTACCGGAGCGAGACGCGAGGCGGGCCGCCCTGAGCTTGGTAATCATCCCGCCCCGCCCAAGACCGCTTCTACTTTCTCCCACCATCGCGCTAAGGCGCTCATCACTGATCGTCGCTTCCTTGACCAGGGTGGCCGTCGGATCGACGCTCGGGTCTCGGTCGTAGAGACCTTTCTGATCGGTCAGAATAATGAGCAGTTCCGCATCAATGAGGTTGCCAACCAGGGCTCCGAGGGTATCGTTATCGCCAAAGCGAATCTCCTCAGTGGCTACAGTGTCATTTTCATTGATGATGGGGACTACATTCAGACTGAGGAGCGTCAGTAGGGTGCTCCGAGCGTTGAGGTAGCGTTGTCGATGGGCAAGATCATCATGGGTCAGGAGGATTTGGGCTGTTTTGAGGTCATGGGCCTCAAAGAGGCTCTCATAGGCTCTGACGAGCCCCATCTGGCCGATGGAGGCCGCGGCCTGAAGTTCATGCAGGGTGCGGGGGCGGCTCGTCCAGCCGAGGCGGCTCATGCCTTCTGCGACGGAGCCGGATGAAACCAGAATGACCTCTTTGCCAGAAGCCTTTAAGGTGGCGATCTGTCGGACCCATTCAGTGATTCCTTCGATATCAAGACCTCGGCCGCCGCCGGTGAGCAGCGCACTCCCTATCTTGACCACCACCCGATGGGCATGTCTAAATTCACTCCGCTTCTGCATCGTCTCGTTTTTGATCTTCTAAGAAGTTCATGATGCCGTAGGTCAGGTCCTTAAGACCAGACCCATCCAGCGCCGAAATTCTAAAAGTCGGGCCGCTCCAGCCTAAGGCTTCCGTAATGGCGTTGCAGCAGGCTTCGACCTCGTCCTCCGGCAGGGCGTCGATTTTATTAATAACCAGCCAGCGTGGTTTTTCATCGAGGCCCTCGCCCCATTTTTCAAGCTCATGAATCACTTTGCGGGCGGCATCTATGGGATCATCGACGCCCTCTCCTGGAAAGATGTCGAGGATATGGAGGAGAAGACTGGTTCTTGAGAGGTGTTTGAGGAATTGGATGCCGAGGCCAGCCCCTTCTGCAGCCCCTTCGATGAGGCCTGGAATGTCCGCCATGACGAAGCTGCGTTGTTCATCCACGCGGACAACCCCGAGGTTTGGGTGGAGGGTGGTAAAGGGGTAGTCGGCGACCTTCGGGCGTGCGGCAGAAATCGCTCGAATCAGGCTCGATTTGCCGGCATTAGGAAGACCTAGAAGGCCTACGTCGGCGATGACTTTGAGCTCAAGATGCAGTTGGCGACGCTCGCCCGGTTTTCCGGGGGTCGATTGCCTCGGTGATCGGTTGGTGCTGCTCTTGAATCGGGTATTGCCAAGGCCATGCCAGCCGCCGCGAGCAACCATCAAGGTTTGGCCCTCAAGGGTCAAATCCCCGAGTTTTTCGTCGGTCTCGGCATCTGAAACTTGGGTTCCGGTGGGGACGCTGACGAAGATATCTTGGCCTGCGCGGCCGGTGCAGTTACCCCCGGATCCATTTTCGCCCCGTTCTGCCCGATAAACCCCGTGGTAACGAAAGTCAACGAGGGTATTAAGG
>JBEIRQ010000055.1:0-8446 GCA_040375885.1 Methylococcus sp. | reverse complement strand
TTAAAGGCTGAAGGTGAAATCGCCGTTCAATCAAATGAAGGATCGCTGTCGCATCATAGACCGTGTGATCGATCCGCCCACCCATCGTGAAGGGTGACACCAAGAGAGTTGGAACCCGCCCTCCGGGCCCGAAGCGATCTCCAGGAGGGGGGGCGACATGATCCCAGAAGCCTCCGGTCTCATCGTAGGTCACAATCACCAGCATACCCGGCCACTGAGGGCTCTTTTCGAGTTTTTTAAGGAGCGCGGCCGCGTGCTGCTCGCCCTCCAAGAGGGTCGCCTCACCGGGATGGCTATTGTAGCGCCCCAAAGGCTTATAAAACGCCACCGGGGGGAGCTTCCCGCTCACCATCGCTGCCTCGAAATCTTTGCCATCCAGAAGATGGCGCTGACGATCTTCAGAGCCATCCCGGTAGCGCTCGAAATAGGTATAGGGCTGATGATGGAACTGAAAGGTTGGATCAGCAGCGCCCCTTCGGGCATCATCCCAACCGGCCGCATACCAAGCCCAGTCAACATGCCGATCTGACAATCGGTCACCCAAGGTGGGCTGACGCTGAGGTGCGAGCATCCGGTCAGGGCCTTTTGCCTTCAGATTGCCGGGACCAAAAGCCGGAAGGATATTGTTGACCGCGAAACCATCCTGGGTGAAGGCCCCATCGCGAGTGACCACGCCGTCTGCCCCAAGATGAATCCTATTCGAGGCGGGGGGGTGGGCTTCCCATGGCGTGCAGGCACAGGCCATCCACATGTGATTGAGGAATGATCCACCGAAAGCTGCCGCAAAAAAATGATCGAGAAGGGTGTAGCGCTTTGCATACTCCCTCAGAGGAAGCGCTGGATCCTCGTAGTAACCCATGGTGAGTCCACCGGCATTGGTATGGGCCACGAAGCGGTTCATCTTCCCGCCGTTCATCTGTGCCTGATGCTGGTAAAACCGATGGGTTAGATCAGGAATCTTGTCTTTTGGATCAACGAAGCGGTTGATGGCAAAAGGCCCATTTGGAAGATCCAAAGGAAACCGGGCGTCCACTTCAGGAGGCGACTGACTGGCGTTAATCACCCGAGGAAGCTTAAGGTAAGGCTTCCCTTCAAGATCAAGCTGGCGCAGTGTCTTTGGGGGCGCGTTCTTGATCCCATCAGCGCCTGGGTAAAGACCATAGAGATTATCGAAACTATGGTTTTCAAGGAACAACACCACCACGTTGCTGATTCGATCGAGATCAAAAGACGTGGGCGCTGCGAAAAGCCTGGGGGAAGGAAGCCCAAGAGCCAGCATCAGCCAAAAACCGATCGCCATCCTCTTTGGCTGTTTAAACATGAGAAATCGTCTCCTTTAGCGCCGCGTGTATCGATGTTTGACGCCCAACGGAAAATCATCAGGCGCACCAAATGGCTTTAGGACGATCTCCGGCGTCTTTCGTTCCTCTGGAACATAATGGCGGAACTCGCTGTTGAGTCGGTCGAGTTCGCGCCTTATGGTCTGTTGTAGGATCTCGTTAAGCCCTTCGGCCCCATCAAAGGTTTGACGACACTCCACGGTGATCCGAAGGCGTGGCTCGCCATCAAGGCCCTCGATGGCTTCAAGAATGAACTTCCCGGTGACCCGTTCGATCGATGACGGCTGTTCAAGACCTACGCTGATGTTTTCAGGATAAATGTTGGCGCCATAGAAGGAGATCGTGAAGTCCTCTCGGCCAAAAACAAAGACCAAGGGCAAGGGCCGAATCGTAGCGCCAGGGCCCAGTAGCTCGCGCATGAACGAAAAGCCCCCGGCGTCCATTAAAAACCCTTGCATCTCGTCAAAGCTAATAAGCCCCCCGCGATCAGCGATGTGGTAACGGACCAGCGGCACGCCGTTATCCCCAGAAACAACCAGCGTTCCATCCACCGTCTCGAAATAGCGGCTACAAGGATCATATTGAACCAGCGTGGGTAGACGAGAGTCCCCAAAAAGGGATCGGGCCACTTCTGGATGCTCTGCTAAAAACTGACGTGCGGCGATGGTATAAGGGGTTTCATTCCCCAAGACACCGCCATCGGCGGTTCCATAGAGGGAGGCCGTATCAAAGGCTGGGGCTCTAGATCCCGCTCGTAAAAGGAGCTGCGACCGCCATTCTTCACTAAAAACCTCGCCCGCAAAGACGAACTTCACCGAATAATCTGACCAGTCCATACCGGCACTCACGCCCTGATCAATGACATCACGGACGAAGGGCGGGTAACCGAGAAGGACCGTTTGCTCAAATTCAGGAGAGAGGGTTCTGATGATTCTAAAGATCTCAGCCGGCTGATTCCCCGGGGTCGCTACCATCAGGGGGTAACCTTTTCGGGCCAGATGCCAACAGCAAGAACTGGTAAAGACCCCACCAACCCAATTTCCGAGGGGAAAACAAACCACAGCCAGGGTCCTTTTTTCATGGGCCCTAAAACTATCTCTAAAAACCTGCTCAAAGCGGACGGCAATCTCCATCTCATGACGCACGGAGCGGGGCCAGAAGGTCGGCTGACCGGTGGATCCTGAGGAAACGGCCACCCGATCACAGAGCATCAAGGAGCCACCCTGACAACGAGAAGCCAAGGGGTAGGCGTTGATATAGCCTGATTTGGTCATCAGAGGGAGCCCATTGGCGTCTGATAGCGTCAAAAAAGAATCGGCATCAACACCTTGAGATTCGAGATAGGCGCGATAGGCTGGAACCGTCTTGATGGTTTCAAGAACTCGCTGCAGATGGGACTCCTCGGCCTCTTTTTGCCCGCCAGCGAGAAGTACATCAAGGGAAAGCCCCAAAAAACGAGCGGTGTCCGCCTCGATGTGCGCCTTTTCATCCATGGTCTTCATCATGAAAGGCCCCCTGAGGTCTTAGGAAGGATTCTGGTGCCAGAACGGCGTACCGAGGATCGGTGTGCTGGCTTCAGCCGTCTCCCGCTGGGTCATCGCCCCACCGAGGAATGCCTCACGGCCCGCCTCGATGGCCTTTTTGAAGGCACCGGCCAATCGTATAGGGTCAGCCGCTTTTGCCACCGCGGTATTCAGCAAGACGCCATCAAAACCCCACTCCATGACCTCACAGGCGTGCGATGGACGCCCGATACCGGCATCGATCAACATTGGGACGGTCAGTCGCTCACGCAAGAGCCTCAACGCATACGGATTTAAGGCGCCGCGTCCGGTTCCGATCGGCGCTGCCCAGGGCATGATGGCTTCGCAGCCGATATCCACCAATCGCCGACACAGAACGAGATCCTCCGTGCAGTAAGGCAGGACCTTGAAACCATCCTGCAACAAACGCTCAGCGATGCCAACCATTTCAAGGGTATCCGGCTGCAGCGTGTAGTCATCACCGATCAATTCGAGTTTGATCCAGGGTGTTTCAAACACCTCGCGGGCCATTTGTGCCGTGGTCCAGACCTCCTCCGGCGTATGACAGCCCGCCGTATTGGGGAGAAAGGGTATCTTGAGCGTCGACAAAAGGTCCCAGAAAGCTTGCCCTCCGATCTCATTGTGCCCGGCGGCCTGGCGTCTCAAGGAGACCGTGAGGAAGGAGGGCCCTGAAATCTCAACGGCCTGCCGGAGGACCTCAGGCGAAGGATATTGGGCGGTCCCAAGAAGTAATCGGCTCGGAAAAGAGGTGCCATAAAGCACCAAAGGATCCGGGTTCGTTAGAAGGCTCACCGTTTAGCCTCCGGCCACCGGCTGAACAATTTCAAGGGCATCTCCTTGAGTCAGGAAGGTCTCACCATAGCGCTGTCGATGGACAAAGGTCAGATTAAGCGCAATGGCATAAGGTGGCTCCGCCCCGAAGGCCTCGATCGCCTCCGCGATCGAGGCGCCTTGAGGGAGCTTAAAGGGCTTCTGGTTGATGGTGATCTCCATAGGGCTCAAGCCGCCTCTTTTAAATGGTAAATCGAAGACCAAGGCTGCTGAGCCTGCCAATCTTCGCCCATGGGCGCTTCAAGAAGCCTCTTGATGAGGTCAAGACCGGCCTCAAGGACGGCAGGAGCCACCAGATAGCCATGGCGGTAAAGCCCATTGATCTCGATCACGCGGCCACCACTCCAGCGAATTTCGGGAAGATGATGAGGTAAAGCCGGCCGGCACTGACTGACCATTTCAAGCACGCGGGCCTCACCAAAGGCGGGATGAATCGAATAGAGCGCCGACAGGAGCTCGAGCGCCGAACGAACACTGGTCGGTGACGTATCTTCGGTTTCGATCTGGGTCGCTCCCACCACATAGTGACCCTCCGGTTTTGGCGCAATGTAAAGGGGGTAACGAGGATGAAGGAGACGAATCGGCCGAGTCAAGGCGACCTCTCTCGAAAGAACCCGAAGGACCTCCCCGCGGACACCCCGAATATGGCTCCAGTCTGGCTTTGATCCAAGCCCCCGACAATCAATGACCCAGTCGGCAGTCACTGCGGCGGGTGTCATCGCGGTCTCAAAATGAACCTCAACACCGGCCTCCAAGAGGCCTGAGTAAAGCGCCTTTAAGAGCATCCGGTTATCGAGCTGGCCCTCTAGAGGGAGCCAAAGTGCCCTTGAAAACCGCTTTCCGAGTTGTGGCTCCAGAGTTTCAATCTCCACCGCGGTGAGCGTTCGGTGGGGTTCATCGAACATCCCGGTCTTTTGACATCGGGTAAGACGCTCATCGAACTGCACGACCTGATCGCGATCTTGAGGATGCCAGAGGACCAGCGTCCCTTCCTGTTGAAAAAAAACAGGGGCCGGCAAGGTCTTGATGATCCCTGGCCAGAGCCGAAGACTCGCCTGTCCAAGGGCAACCACCAAGGGTTCGGCATCCAACGACTCTGCGAGCGGGGACAACATCGCCGCAGCGGCATAAGCCGCCGAGGAAGCGCCATCGGGACCACCTTGATCATAAAGATCAACGGGATACCCGAGCCTTTTAAGTGACAACGCCATCAGTCGCCCCATAAGACCTGCGCCAAGCACCGCAAAACGTGACGTCATGGCTTCAGCCCCCTCAAAGTCATCGCATTCATGGCGATCTTTAGGGGCCTCATCCATCGGGCATCGCAGTGCATAGGCCGGTCCTCCATTTAGCAGTGGGCGTCACCGGCCAATGCTGGGGAGGAAAGTGACGGCTTTGGGGCCCCTCTATATGGCACGGCCCCTAAACGCCTGAAACTCCCCACGCCGGCATTATCCGGATCGGGTTTGAGGGTCTTTCTCAGCGCATCCAGAAGGAAGGCACCCCTGTTTCTCTTGTGGGGAATTAAATCACAGAGCCTCTGGCTTTTGTAATCCAAGCACTCTGACCTTAAGCTAGCAACCTTCCCAAAGGGGGCGTTCATCAGTTTCTTCGCGCGAGTCCACGTCCTTTTTGGCCGGGCGGGATAGCGACCGACCCAACGGGTCGGATTAATGGTTCCATCCTTACATTTTCCATCATGCAATGTAAGTCATGGATTCGGGCAAACGCGCCTACACATATCGGTTCTACCCGACACCTGAGCAGGAAACCCTGCTGGCGAGGACGTTTGGTTGTGTTCGTAAGGTCTACAACACGATTCTTGATTGGCGAACGAAAGAGTTTTACGAACACCAAAACAAGATTGACTACTTGAAGGCGAACGCTCGTTTGACCGATATCAAAAAACGCCCTGAGTTTGGCTATCTCAGCGAAGTGTCTAGCGTCCCGCTTCAGCAATGTCTTCGCCATCAACAGACGGCCTGAAAGAACTTTTGGGCTGGCAGGGCTAAATACCCCGCCTTTAAGAAAAAGACCCACAAGCAGTCTGCTGAATTCACCGCGAGCGCGTTCAAAGACGTTGGCGGCAAGCTCTTTGTTGCCAAGAGCAAAGAACCTCTCGACATTCGATGGTCGCGTGAGCTTCCTTCCGCACCAAGCACCATCACCATGTCCAAGGACCCTGCGGGGAGATATTTTGTCTCCTGCCTGTGTGAGTTCGTCCCCGAATGCTTGAAGGTCACACCCAACAGGGTTGGGGTTGACCTTGGCATTAAAGACCTGTTCGTTACGGACCAGGGTAAGAAGACCGGCAATCCCCGCCATGCGGCTAAATATGCTACGAAGCTGGCTAAACACCAGCGTCGGCTTGCCAAGAAAAAGCTCGGCTCCAAGAACCGAATCAAGGCAAAGCTGAAAGTGGCTCGTATTCACGCCAAGATCTCCGATTGCCGGATGGATAACCTCCACCAGTTATCCCGCAGACTCATCAACGAACACCAAGTCGTTTGCCTCGAACCCCTCAAGGTAAAGAACATGATCCGCAACCCAAAACTGAGCAAGAGCATTGCCGATGCCGGTTGGGGTCGTTTCGTTAAGATGCTCGGATACAAGGCTGATTGGGGTGGACGAACGGTCGTCGCCATCGACCAGTTTTTCCCAAGCTCCAAGCGATGCTCTGGTTGCGGCCACATCAACGACGAGCTAACGCTTGATGTCAGGGAATGGGAGTGCCCGCCCTGCTCTACCGTTTTGGATAGCGACATCAACGCCGCTCGCAACATTAAAGCCTTAGGACTTGGGGTATTAGCCTGTGGAGAGAATGTAAGCCTTGTGTCGTAAATCGGCATAAGTCGTTGAATCAGGAATCCGCTTCCTTTAGACAATATGGATGACCTGCCGGACCTCAAGCGACGTGGGTTAAGCTTGAAGTTCACAAAAACCAGGGGCTCAGAGCCACAATTGAGGTGACAGGTCATGAATGATGGTAGCAAATACGTTGGTCTAGATGTTCACAAGGAAACGATCGCGATCTCCATTGCTGAGGCATCGGGAGGCGAGGTTCGTTACTACGGAGAGATCAAGAATACCCCGGAGGCCATTCGCAAGCTTTGCGAGAAGATCAAGCCGGAAACGGGTGGACTTTTTTCTGTTACGAATCTGGCCCCTGCGGCTTCGGGATCCATCGGCAGTGAATTGTCTGGGTTGTGACTGCCTGGTTGCAGCAACATCCCTGATCCCACGAAAAGCGGGGGAACGGGTCAAGCGCGATAGCGTGATGTTGGCAAGGCTTTTGCGGGCAGGCGAATTGACGGGCTCCTGGGTTCCCGATGATGAGCAGGAGGCGTTGAGGGACCTCGTTCGAGCACGGGAAGATTTGAAAGGGTTGCAGAAGAAAACCAAGCAGTTGCTACTCGCATTTTTACTGAGACATGCTCGCCGATTTTCAGGCAAGAGCAATTGGACTCGAACGCACTTCAAGTGGCTGGCAGATCAGAAGTTCGCTCATCCGAATCAGCAAATCGTGTTTCAGGAATACATGAACTCGGTTGAATCGATGGGTACTCGAATCGATACCTTGGATCAACAAATCGCGGAGATGGCCAAGCATTCCACTTTCAAGGATGTGATTACCGGGCTTATGGCTTTACGGGGTGTGCAGTTGATTACCGCGATGACCATCATCGCCGAACTTGGCGACATCAAGCGTTTTGATAGTGCGCCTCAGTTGATGGCGTATCTTGGGTTGGTTCCGAGCGAGCACTCCAGTGGTGGGAGTCGGCATCGTGGGGGTATTACCAAAACTGGAAATGGTCATGTCCGCCGTGTCCTGATCGAGGCGGCTTGGGCCTATCGTCATCCCGCTCGAAAAACACGAACGATAGAGGCGAAACAATCGAGTGCGCCAGAAGAGGTCCGAGAGATCTCATGGAAGGCGCAGGTTCGTTTGTGCGGGCGGTATCGATCTTTTGAAGTCCGAGGGAAGAACAAATTACAAGCTTGTACCGCGATAGCAAGAGAGCTTTCGGGCTTTATCTGGGCTATAGGGCAGAGCTATCCAAGCCCGGTTGCTCCATAGGCTGGAGCAGGATGATGCAGTGCATAGAAAGCAGAATGGACAACGGAGGGAGAATCCTTGTCCTCCCTATGAGGCTCTCAGCAATGAGATGACCCTCGCGTTTAGAGAAAGGCAGCTCCCCGACGAACGCTTGTCATGCGGTAACCAACCCGCGAATACCAGGGTGTCAACCGTCGGTCAGCCGTCCGTTCTGCTTCTTATGCACTGCAATTGATTGGAAATCTATTTGAAGTACACAACCGTTGACAACATGTCATCCATACCAGGGATGGGGTCAAGCCGGCTAAACCTCATGCTGGTTCGTGGTGTATTGCTTGACGATTTCTAGCGGTGCGCCACCGACCGTGGACACGAAATATGAGTGAGTCTAGAGCGATGGGAGTTTCCGCTTTAGCTCCGGGAACTGAGCCCTGAGCATTCGACGGGTCGTTCCCTTGAATCGTTTTGACTGCCCGATGGATTCCAAATTGCGGATCAACTTCAAGAAGAATATGTACATGATCGGGCATGACTTCCATTTCGATGATATCGAGTCGCCTCTCTTCAGCAACCGTTCCCACCCCCTCCATCAGTCTTGCCTGTAGGGGCTCACTCAAGACCTTGCGCCGGTACTTTGGGCAAAAGACCACGTGGAACTTGCACGAATAAACCAC
>JBEIRQ010000130.1:0-5089 GCA_040375885.1 Methylococcus sp. | reverse complement strand
TAATCTCCGCCCTCTTCTCATCGAGCTCCAGTCGATCCATCACGTATTCCTTAGCCTCCTCATCGCTCATGCCATCAAGGCCCTTCCCGAGATCAAACAACACCTCACGACGCTTTAGTCGAAAGTGATCAAGGTGGGACTGATATTGATCATAGAGCGGCCAGAACCGCTTTGACATCTCAGGCGTCAGATGGAGATGCTCCCGGATCAAAGCACGACGCTTTTCACTGAAGTCCTTGAAATCGACGCCGATATCTTCATGCTCAGGGTTTAACGTCTCTGCCGCGAACCCCTCGCCAAAAGAGGTAAAGCCAAGAAGAAACAGCAAGGCCACCAAAAAAAAGACTCTTAGGGGTTTGGGCATAGACTTCAACAGCATCACCGTCTTCGATAATATGGCCCTCTATCCGAGCGGAGCCTAAGACAAAGGGGGAACCTTCAGGGAACGCAAAAGCGTCAGATCAAGATCTCCTTGGAAGTCTGACACAGTTAGTGGTCATTTGGTCATAAGATCACCCCCAAACGTCACCTCTGCTAAAGCCATATTAAAGAACGATAGTGAAATTAAAGATTCTCTTAAAACGTCTCCTGATTCTCGCCCTCATGGGGCTGTTGTCAGCCTGTGCGACCAACAAGATCACCGGCCGTAGCCAAGCCATGATCGTCAGCGATGAAACAGCCGCCAAACAATCCACTGCGGCCTATACCCAGCTCATTGGAGAAGCCGGGGACAAACGTCTTCTCGATGAGGATACTTATCAGTTGGGCCGCGTCCAGTCGATTGCTAAACCGCTCATCAAAAAGGCGGTCGAACTTCGACCTGAAGCTAAAGACTGGCGCTGGGAGGTCCATATTCTCAAAGCAGAAGAAGTTAATGCCTGGTGCATGGCCGGCGGCAAAATGGCGGTCTACACAGGGCTCCTCGATAAGATCCAGCCCAGCGATGATGAACTTGCCGCCGTATTAGGCCATGAAATATCCCATGCCCTCCTCTCCCATCAAGCGGAGAAACTATCAAGAGCACAGATGCAAAAGGCCGGATTGGCTGCAGGCATGCTCGCGGGTGCCTTTTTCGGGGTTAATCTCTCTAATATCGCTCCCGTCGCTGATTCGGTGGCAACCCTTGGGCTACAACTCCCCAACAGTCGTCAGGCTGAAGCGGAAGCGGATGCTGTGGGCATTGAGATGGCGGCGAAGGCTGGTTTTAATCCGGAGGCAGCGGTCACGCTGTGGCAAAAAATGATGGGGCAGGACGGCCGCGCGGCACCAGAATGGTTGAGCACCCACCCAGATCCAGCCTCAAGGATCGCCGCCATGAAAATCAAGGCTCAGCAGTTGCTGCCGGTCTATGAAGAAGCCCGGAAGCAACTCGATGGAGGAGGATCCACCGCTCAAGGGCTTGACCACGCGAAACCCGCCCCTTGAGGGTAAGCAACCGGAAGGACTCGCTTAAGACAGAGAAGACGTCGCCATCTCAGGGCTGGATTTTCCTTCGAGGAGATCCATGAACAGTTGCTCCAGCCGATTGGTTGCAAGGCGCAGACTCGTGACCCTGATCCCTTGTTGATGCAGCGCATCAAAGAGGCTATGCAGTCCCAGATGATTCGGCACATCAGCCACCAGCGTCATCACATCGATCCGCTCAAGGTGACAGCCTTCTATATCCGGCACCACCCAGAGGGGGGCTTCAAGGCTCAGGAGATAGCGGTTGATGTGCATGCGGGATAGGAGATTCTCCATCGTGTTGTGTTCGACGATCAGACCATCATTGATGATCGCGATATGACGACACAGCTGTTCCGCTTCCTCCAAATAATGGGTGGTGAGAATGATGGTCGTTCCCTCCCGATTAATTCGATTCAACAGCTCCCACATGCTCCGTCGAATTTCGATATCAACCCCTGCGGTTGGCTCATCCAGAATCAGGAGTTTAGGCGAATGGACCAGGGCACGCGCAATCATGAGGCGCCGCTTCATACCGCCGGAGAGGGTTCTTGAAATCGTGTTCCTTTTTTCCCATAACCCCAGCTGATCGAGGCAACGCTCAGCCCGAATCAAGGCCTCCTTTCGAGGAATCCCCTGATAGCCCGCCTGATGAACGACAACACTTAAGACCGTCTCAAACTGGTTGAAGTTGATCTCCTGAGGCACCAGCCCAATCATCCTTTTAGCCTCATCAGGCTCAAGATCAAGATCATGACCAAAAATTTTGACCGTTCCTGACGTCTTATTGACGAGCGAACTGATAATGCCAATGGTGGTCGATTTCCCGGCGCCGTTGGGACCAAGGAGCGCGAAAAAGTCGCCCGCCGCCACCTCGAGATCAATGCCCCGGAGTGCTTCAGCGCCATTTTTATAGGTTTTGCGCAATCCCTTCAGGGATAATGCCGTCTTGTTGGGTTTTTGATGCTGGTTTTTTTGTAAAAATATCACGGTCAGGCCCATGGTCAACTAGGTCCCTTGAGGTCATCCCCGTGATTTGAAACGCTCCATCTATTCTAGCCGAACCGAACCTTTGCCCCTGACACATTCCCTGAAGACCCCTTGATCAACTCAAAACGCCCCACGCAGGTCGCCGCCGTCGACCTCGGCTCGAACAGTTTCCATCTTATTGTGGCCGAACTCCGGGCCAACGAGATCATCGTTCTCGATCGATTGCGAGACATGGTGCAGCTCGGCGCGGGATTGACCGCCGAACGCTATCTGACCCCTGAAATCCAGCAACGCGCCCTTGGATGTATCGAGCGGTTTGGCCAGCGTCTTCGCCACCTCCCTCCAGGCAGCGTCCGTGCGGTTGGAACAAATACGCTTAGGGCCGCCCACAATGCGGGGCCTTGGCTTCATGAAGCCGTCAAAGCGCTGGGGCACCCCATCGAGATTATTTCGGGAATTGAAGAAGCGCGACTGATCTATCAGGGCGTCTCCCAGAGCTTACCCAAAGATGGCAAACGTCGTTTGATCATGGATATCGGCGGCGGCAGCACCGAGTACATCATCGGCATTGATGAGACGCCGCTGCAAAAGGAAAGCCTCAAAATGGGCTGTGTCGCCATGAGTATGGCGCATTTCGCCGACGGAAAAATCAGCGCCAAACGATTCAAAAAGGCCATCATTGCCGCGGAACGGGAGCTTGAGCCTTACCAACACTTATTCCATAGCCGCCAGTGGAATCAAGCGGTCGGCGCCTCCGGCACCTTTCGAACCGCCCAAAAGCTCCTAGTGGCCCGCGGCTTCAGCCGAGACGGGATTACTGCGGCCGGCATCGATCAGTTGATCGAGGTCATCCTCACCGCCGGCCGGATGACCCGAACTGATTTTCCTGATCTTGATCCCGAGCGTTTCAAAAGCTTCCCCGGCGGACTTGCGATCATTAAGGCGACGTTCGAGCTCCTCGACATTGATCGGATGATCATTGCTGATGGGGCCCTGAGAGAAGGCCTTCTCCATGATCTTTTAGGACGCATTAATCATCACGACATCAGGGATCGAACGGTTCAAGCACTGGCGCATCGCTATCATGTCGAAGCTGAACATTCCCGTCTGATTGAAAATACGGCACGGCGCCTTCTTGACCAGGTCACCCTGCCACCATCTCTCGATCTGGAGACGGCCCGCCAGTGGCTGGAATGGTCTGCTGCCCTCCACGATATTGGACGGGATATTGCCCACAGCTGCTATCACAAACATGGCGCCTACATCCTCGCTAATGCTGATCTTCCAGGATTTTCCCGCCAAGATCAGCTCTTAATGGCCACACTGGTGCGATCACAGCGCCGGAAATTTCCAGCGCGCTTATTCAAAGAGCTAGACGCGCCCTGGGACGAATGTGGCCCCTTCATGGCCCTCATCCTTCGCATTGCGATACTGGTCCACCGAAGTCGAGCACTCACCCATTCACCGCCGATGTCGATCAGAATCGATCGCCACACTATCTTATTAAGGTTCCCTGCGGGCTGGCTCGAAGACCATCCCCTCACGAACGCTGATCTGGAGCTTGAGGCAGGTTACCTTGCCGCCGAAAACATCCAGCTGACCTACCTCTAATCGCCCACCCATCGATAGACCAACGAGTACCAAAGAAAGCCGAGGATTTCATGAAATGCCTCATAGCTCCGAACCAAGGCCCAGATATCCGGAAGGAATCCCTCCATATCGGCCTCGGCGGGGCTCTCGCAGCCAGTTCCTGCAGCCTTGACCTTGAGTCCTTGGCGCTCGAATTCTCGAACCGCACGCCGGAGATGCCATCCTTGACTCACCAGGACAACACCCTTTAACCCTTCCTTTTTAAGGAGTGCAGCCGATAAGGTGGCATTTTGACGAGTGGTTTTGGAAAGCCCTTCTTCCCACCGCACGCGGATGCCATAGTCTTTTTCCAGAAACTCACTCATCGCCCTTGCCTCAGAGACCTTCCCAGAGGCCGTACCGCCCGAAACCAGAAGAGGGAGCTTGAGGATTTGATGAAGCCTTGCTGCATAGCGAACGCGCTCAAGGACCAGTGGCCTGAGAGCCGCATCACCCCCATATTCAGGGGCATTCAAGCGAACACCACCGCCAAGAACCACAATGACATCCATTTTAGGATCAGCGGCGATCGAGGCACAGGGAAGCTCTATGAGAGCCATCAACGCTTTGGACACATTGGGTACCGAAAGGACCAGGATGCCCAATAACCCCGCCCGAATCAGGAATTGAGCAACCCTCGGGGAGCATTGATAAAGGAACGATCCTGTGAGTGCCAGGAAAATAAAGCTGAACGGTGGGACGATGAGAACGCCAAACACCTTACCCATCACCCACCATGCTGTCTCTATTAAACTCATAGCCTCGATACCTCCATCACGCCTTCGGGGAGGAATCCTGCCCCATTACCGTTCGTTGAATTCAATGGAACAAAACGATCTCGGTCTAGTCTGACTTTTTGTTGCGGAAAAAAACGGTCCCAGAGAAGGCCTAGACCACCGGGAAAACGATCCGTAGCACAAAAAATGAACACGGATAACCCGTGTGTTGCGGACTGAGGTTGTCCCCGTTAGTCAATCCAAAGGCAACCGAACTTAGAAACGGGAACCAGACCCAAGGAGCCTAAAGC
>JBEIRQ010000339.1:0-2296 GCA_040375885.1 Methylococcus sp. | reverse complement strand
CGCGCCACCAAAGGCGGCGATATCGAGGAAACGGCGCTCAACACCAATCTCGAAGCGGCCGATGAAATCGCGCGCCAGTAGAGACTTCGAGACCGTGGCGGCCTTTTTGTTATCGACTTTATCGACATGATGGCTTCGAGAAACCAGCGGGCCGTCGAGAACCGCTTGAGGGATGCTGTTCGCATGGATCGGGCCAGGATTCAGCTCGGGAGGATCTCGCGGTTCGGCCTTCTTGAAATGTCTCGCCAAAGGCTTCGTCCCTCGCTCGGTGAATCGAGCCTTTTGACCTGCCCACGCTGTCACGGTCAAGGCACCATCCGGAGCGTTGAATCGCTGGCCCTCTCCGTGATGCGGATCATCGAGGAAGAGGCGATCAAGAAAAATACCGGCAAAGTCATTGCCTATCTGCCGGTTGATTCTGCGACCTATCTTTTGAATGAAAAACGCCCCACGATCAACGACATCGAGAAGCGCCATAACGTTTCGGTCCTGATTATTCCAAGTAAGCATCTTGAAACGCCAGCCTATGAAATTCAGCGGGTCCGCTCCGCCGATGCCACTGAAGAGGATGAAAAGGCCCCAAGCTATGGCATCGCTCGCCCCGACATATCGAGTGATGATCGCTATACCCGGGAAATTCAGACCAATACGATGGAGCCTGCCGTCCGCGAGTTTCTTCCAGACCGCCTAGCAAGACCCGCTCCACCCAGCCGCCAAAATGCGACCCATAACGACTCCGGCAACAAAAATGGCGGGCTCATCAAACGTTTCCTGACGCTCCTGACGGGACCTCGAACCGAAGAAGAGGAGAAGGCAACCCGGAATGCGAGGGATGAACGCCCAGAAGAACCTCGTGATGACCATCGCCGTCAATCAGCATCCACTCAGCCTCAGGGACAACGACGAGGTGGTCAGGGTCAACGTGGACAGGGTCAGCGCCGGCAGGATCAGGAACCGCGTCATAGTCGGCGTAACAGCGAAACCCGGCCGCCTCGAGCGAACCCACCTGCTGCCCCCCTTGAGCCCCTCCACGAAAGGCTAGAAGAAACCCCCCAAGGCGACGGCGTCGAACCGATCGTTGAAACGCTTGAAAATGGCGAGCGTCAACCGCGTGAGGGCGGACGGCGAAGCAACCGACGTCGTCGCGGACGCCGCGGAGGCGAGGGTCGGAATCGGACGATGAGCCCAGAAACAATGAATGAAGCGCCGCTGGAGGGGAATGAGCCTCAAATCCAAGGTACGAGGGACGATGAACCCCAGCAGCTTGTCGACTCATTCAACGCCGCTGAAATTTCTAAGAGCGATGACCTGCCCTTGCAAAGGGATTCGCTTGAAAGTGAAGAGGAACCAACCCGCCCTCAGCGAGCGCCACGACAACAGCAACCCAGAGCCCCGAGGGCTCCGCGGCAACGAAATCGTAAACCAGCGAACGATGAAGGTGGTGAATTCGGTGGAGAGACACAGGAGACCCAAAGCCCTCTCAGCGCGCCGGAATCAGCCCCTGATCAGCGCCCAGTGATTCCGGAGGTCTCCAGTGAACCCTTTGAGGCATCGATCGAGAGCACCTCAGAAGCGACGCCCGATCAGGGACCAGATCAGGGATCCCAGGGATCCATAGAGGAGAGCGACGGGACCACCCCTCGCCGCCCTTCGAGGAGACGGACCCGCAGCCGGAGAGATCGTCGCGTTCCCTTAAAATCAGGAAACACTGAAACCTCAACAAGTGCTGAGGAGCCGTCCTTAAACGCGTCAGGCCCGGCCCCTAAAGCACCTACATTCGACTTTAGCGACGATTAAGCGCCCATCCGAGAGGGTTTCAGAACGACATGATTCGCTGGAACCCCCCTCCTTTGGGATTTTTGATCCCATCGAAGAAAATTCCTGTCACAGCAGTTGGTGTATAGTACGCCCCACCTTTGGTGGCTTGTGGATCCGCTTAAAACGGGTTTCATGAGCGCCACTATGGTTAGGAATTTGACCTAACCCGCATTGCACCCCTGACGATACGGTTTTCCCTTCCTCCAGCCATCGTGTCAAAACCTCAACGACCATCGCGCCGCCGTTCTTCGGGCTTTTCATCGGCCCTGATCAATCTCATGGTCGGCATCCTTGCAGGGCTGATGACCATCGGGCTGATTCTTTTCGGCTGCTACATTTACCTTCAATCACAGCTCCCCACCCTGGATGCTCTGAATGACATCCATTACCAAGCGCCGATGCGCATCTACAGCCGTGATGGCCTCCTGATCGGTGAATTTGGTGAGAAGATTCGATATCCGGTTGAACTGAAAGACGT
>JBEIRQ010000161.1:0-4424 GCA_040375885.1 Methylococcus sp. | reverse complement strand
CTATTAGGTCTGTTTCTCTTCCGCCGTTTTATGGCAGAGCGCTCTATTGCGAGTGTTGTAGCTATTTTGACCTTGATTTCAACCCTCCTCTCGTTACCGACGATCGGGATGTACTATGGCCTCCACCAATGGACGGCGGCCTTGACGGGTGGTCTCGTTGATGCGCGTTTCATCGCCGTCATCGATACGGCCTTAGAATCTCCTCTTGGACATATCGCCATGGTTCCGATGCTCGCATGGATCGCCCATTCAGCGCCGGCGCATCTCAAAGCAACCTATTTCGCCATCATGGCTTCTTTCACCAATCTTTCATTAGCACTCAGTCAGCTTCTCACTAAATACCTCAATAAAACGTATGTCGTCACCCGTGAGGTACAAGATCCTGTTAGTGGTCTGACTACGCTTCCGGCCAATTATGGCGAGCTTGGACATCTTTTGATGGTGGTGACCGTGGTGGGTTTTTTGGTGCCATTTGGGGCCATTTGGATCGTTAAGACACTTAGGCTTAAGAGCGTGTAATTAAGGCCATGATCAAGTCTCTTCGAAATGCTCTGGTGGTATCCCCTAACACCGAGGGCACAGATCTCACGCTGTTACATTTCATTCGAACCCTAAAGCAACGCTATCAAGCCATGATGGATCTTGATTCGAGGAGCACCGGCACCCTGTCGATGAATCTTGAAGCCCTTCTGCCATCGCTCGATCTTGCTGAAGCCAGTATTGAGAAAAGCCTATTTAAAGAATCGTCTAAAGATCATTATCGACACATTACCGTCATTGGTCCCACTCAAGCCGGTAAAAGTACGATGATCAATTGGCTCGTAGGAGAAGCTGTAGCGACACCCAGTCCTCTTGCAGGCTATACCGTTCACCCACAAGGTTTTGCCTTCGGGCCTTCACCTCTTTCAGAAGAAGCCATTGCCAGTTATTTCAAGGGCTATCAAAGAATCCCAAGATCCTCATTAAATGCCCATGATCTCAATGCGTTCTCACTGGAATCACTCTCTTCTTTGGGAGGATCTTTAAATGATATCGTATTATGGGACACTCCGGACTTTGATTCGGTTGATTCAACGCGCTATCAACATGCGGTTCTAAGAGTCGCTGCCTTATCTGATCTCCTCCTGATCACACTCAGTAAAGATAAATATGGTGATCTTTCGGTCTGGGAATTTCTCAAGTTGATTGAGCCTTTAGGGCAACCTACGACCCTCATCATTAATAAAACTGATCCTGATGCGAGAGCGATCCTTCTAAAGTCTCTTGAAGAAAAATGGCGGCAGTTTCGCGCGGACCCACTCCCTGAAATCATCACCTTCCCCTATTGGTCAGAAGCTGAGCGATCAATCCATGAATCTGATTGCCATCAGTTGCTGATCGATTCCTTGAGAAGATTGTCAGAGAGTCGGCCGTCGAAACCAAAGGAACCACCGGCCTTAAGACTGATCAAATCGCACTGGACTTCATGGACTGCGCCCATTATTTTGGAGCATGGCTTTGAAACGCAGTGGCAGGAGCGCCTGGATCGTATTCATAAGGATGCAATCGATCGCTATCAGCGCGACTATTTGAATCATCCCAATCATTACGAAACGTTCCAAAGAGCTTTAGCAGAACTTCTGACACTCCTTGAAATACCTGGGCTTGGTAGCGCCTTGGTGGCGGCCCGAAGCGTAGTGACTTGGCCGGTTAAGCAGCTTTCCAAGATGGGCCGCCTGGCCAGCGGAATAGGGAGTGATTCACAAGGGTCTGAAGTGCTGATGCTCAATCAACTAGCGCAGCATGCCATGATAGAGATCAGCGAAAGTGTGCTCTTAGCCAGAACCCAAGATCCCTTAGAGCAGCGCTGGTGGGATAATATGAGAATGCGTTTAGTCAGCCAACGACCCGAGATACTCAACGCCTTTGAGACAGCGAGCAAGGCTTATGCTACGGACTTCCAACCTGAAATTGATCAAACCGCTCGTGGACTTTATGAGCATCTTCAGGAACATCCTGTTGTTCTCAATACCTTAAGAGCCACCCGGGTGACCACCGATGCCACGGCATTGGCCGTCGCGCTTCATACCGGTGGCATTGGGGTACAAGATTTTGTCATTGCCCCGGCCATGCTCTCCCTCACCAGTATCTTGGCAGAGGGAGCGCTGGGTCATTACATGAACCGTGCCCAGACACAGCTTCAGCAGCGTCAACTAGAAGCCGTTCGTCGTCTTTTCAAAGAGTCGATCATCGACCCTTTGAAATCACTCCCCCTGGAGATGGATCCATCATTTCGAATTGGCATTTCCCCTGAGACATTAACCTCTATCAAGGAGCTTCTCTGATGCCATCAGGAAGGCTTGATGATGTCTTAACAGTCGCCAGATCGTGGGCCCATGAAGCGATTGACCAGCAGTGGTTTCAGCCATCAGATCTTGAGGTGCTCGAGGGGCTAGAGGTTCGATCGCCAGCAACTCTCTTCGATCAAGGATCCCATCGCCCGTTGATCGCGGCGTTCTTTGGGGGTACCGGCGTTGGCAAAAGCAGTCTTTTAAACCGACTGGCGGGTGAATCGATCGCAAAGACCGGAGTAGAGCGACCAACATCGCAGGAAGTCTCCCTCTACGCGCATGAATCGATTCACTTTAGGGCCTTACCCAATGACGTCCCTTTGGACCAAGTCCGGATGGGACGTCATTACCACGATGATCTCAGGCAAGTGGTGTGGGTCGACATGCCTGATATTGACAGTGTTGATCAAGCCAATCGGCAATTGGTCCTCGATTGGCTGCCACAGATTGATGTTCTCCTCTACGTGGTGAGCCCTGAGCGATATCGGGATGATAAAGGTTGGCGGATGTTGAAGGAGGGTGGCGGAGATCATGGCTGGATCTTTATTCTCAACCAGTTTGATCGGGGTGAGGACGTTCAGCTTGATGACTTTAAAAGGCTGCTTGCGAAAACGGGGTTTGAAGATCCCATCGTCCTGACCACCATCTGTAAGGAACAGGGATCATCACCGGTTCCTGATCAGTTCTCAACGCTTGAAGGGATTTTAAAAGAAATTTCTCATCAGCATCTGATGGACCAACTGGAATCAAGAGCGGAGCTCATGAAGTTTGAAACCGCTAGAGAGGCGGTGAAGACCCTTTTGGAACGCTTAGGTCCAAAGCCCTCTGATCCCAGCCGCTATGAAAAAATGTGGGGCTCAATTTGGAGCGACACTGTTCACGATTTAATGATAGGTCTTGAGTGGCCGATGCGCGCCTTAGTGAGCCTTTACACCGGACGCGAGGCCCAACCGATAAGGCGATCAATGGATCTGACTCATCATGCCGATCAAGAAAGCGTAAAGCCAGTACCCGAAAAGCCTCTCCTCTGGGACGACTGGGCCGAAGGTCGAACCGAAGATGCGGTGACGCAAATATTAGTCCTCTTAGGGGAAGCCGGGATGCCTCTCTTACCAGCCAGGCAGCTTTTAGAAGACTGGCCACAAGAGACGTCTAAAACCGTCCTTCGACAAGGTCAATTAATGCTCAGGCAAGCCCTAGCTGAACCCGGCAATAAGACTCAGCGAGGATTGATGAAACTGGCCTCCCTGATGAGTATTTTGTTGCCGGTTCTCGCGATCGGTTGGGCGTCTTATCAAGTCGTGAAGGGTTATTATGACAGCGCACTTCATCACCTAGACTATTTAGGTTCAGACTTTGCCATCCATAGCCTCCTTCTGATCGGATTGGCCTGGCTCTTGCCCTGGTTTCTTTTCACCCGGCTTAAACCATCGATTGAAGCCTCTGCCCTCAAGGGCCTTCGAAGCGGTGTCCGATCAGGCCTTCACATGGCAGGGGATTCGATGATCCCAGTACTCGAAAGATTTGAAACAGATCGTCAAAACTACATCCAACAAGGCTTAACCATCTTGGAAAGATTAGAGGGCCCCAAACCAGGTGAAGACATCAACCAAGAACTCGCTCCCCTCCTCCAGAGGATGGTTCCAAGGGTTTAAGAAAATCTCCCTTTAACTTATCAGAGCAAAGTGGAGCGCCTCCTACAATAGGAGGCGCTCAAACTAGGTCAGAAGATCAAAGTAGGTCTTATCAACTCCGCACTCAGGGCACATCCAGTCATCTGGAATATCTTCATAGCGGGTTCCAGGGGCTAATCCTGAATCTGGGTCCCCAACTTCTTCATCATAAACCCAGCCACAAGCTGCACAGATGTATTTTTTGTAATCGCTCATTTGTTCAAGCTCCATTTTTTATAGTTGATCTTTCTGTATACCCCGTAAAAGGAGTCCCTTAAAACATGCCTTTGGTTATAGACGCGTTCACCGATACGGGAAATTAGCAAGGCAAAGGTCTTCATCGCAGGTTCGATGTTCAAAGCTCCTTGGAGGTCTTCAGCTTTCTACCACGAACATAAGTTGCAGAAACCACCGATTCTCT
>JBEIRQ010000058.1:0-8293 GCA_040375885.1 Methylococcus sp. | reverse complement strand
TTTGAGATTAACTTCATCTAGGGATCTTTATGTTGCGACAGAAACACCTCCGGGTTCTGGTATGTGGTTCGCTATTGAGTCTTGGTGCTGGCCTCCCTGGCCTCAGCGGCGCGGAGCAGGCGCTGGCCCCAAAGGCCGAACCGCAACAGGATTCGACGCAAATTCCCTTTGAGGGGCTCAAAACTTTTTCGGAGGTCTATGGCCGCATCAAGCAGGATTATGTCGAACCGGTGAAGGACGACAAACTCCTTGAAGACGCCATTCGGGGGATGTTGAGTGGCCTCGATCCCCATTCCGCTTATCTTGATAAGGAAGCCTATGACGAATTGAAGGTGGGAACCACCGGCCAGTTTGGTGGGCTTGGGATCGAAGTCGGCATGGAAAATGGGTTTGTAAAGGTCATCTCCCCGATCGACGACACGCCTGCTCAGAAGGCGGGTGTCAAAGCCGGTGATCTCATTATTCGTCTCGATGACAAGCCGGTGAAGGGCTTGAGCCTCAATGATGCCGTCAAGATCATGCGCGGTGAGCCAGGAAGCCCCATCGTTTTGACCATCGTTCGGGAAGGAGCGGAACAGCCGATCAAGCTCAAGCTGGTTCGCGACATTATCAAGGTCAAGAGCGTCAAGAGTCGGTTGTTGGAGCCAGGTTATGGCTATGTCCGCCTATCGAGTTTCCAGGCGAAGACCGGTGAGAGCATGATCGAGGCGATTGAGGAGCTTAAGAAACCTGCGAAGCTTAAGGGCTTGGTCATTGACCTTAGGAATAACCCTGGCGGCGTTCTAAATGCTGCCGTGACGGTCAGTGATGCCTTTATCGATGATGGTCTGATCGTCTACACCGATGGCCGAGTGGAGGATGCGAAGATGAAATTCAACGCTTCTCCAGGTGACCTTCTGGAGGGATCCCCTATCGTGGTGTTGATCAACGCAGGCTCAGCCTCTGCTTCTGAGATCGTTGCAGGTGCCCTGCAGGATCATAATCGAGCCATCATCATGGGCGAAAAGACCTTTGGTAAAGGGTCTGTCCAGACCATTTTGCCCACCAGCAATGGCGCGGCGGTCAAGTTGACGACGGCGCGCTACTTTACGCCATCGGGTCGGTCCATTCAGGCGGAGGGGATTGCCCCTGACGTCTCGATTTCAAAGGTCAAGCTTGAGGCGGCCGCTCAGTCCGAATTTGGTCCCCTGAAGGAAGCCGATCTCGCGAACCATCTCGAGAACAACAACCCAGGTCCAAAGCATGAGCCGATGAAGGATTTGCCAGTGACCAAAGAGCCAAAGACCAAGCAGGAGATCGAAGAAGCGCTTGCCCTTCAAGATTATCCTCTGAACGAAGCGCTTAATCTTCTAAAGGGCATCAACATCGTTAAGAAGCCTGTCATTAATTCGGCCCAGAAGGCCAAGTAGTTCAAGCATCGTGGCGTGGCCACCTCATTTAGGGGTGGCCGGTCGCTTCCTGGGCCCTAAGGTCCGCCTCCGTGTAAGATCCCTTTCGGATCGTCCACCCTCCTAGTTCAGGAAGACTGAAGAGGATCCCACTCAGTGCCGACTCGAGGTCCCGTCCTTCATCGGTGGGGAGGCTCACTAGTCCTTGGCCGATGGCAGCCATCGCATAAATAAGGTTGGCCGTTCCGAGAAGGGGTCTCGTCCATGCGGGTTGTTCTGTAAAAAATAAAAAGCGACCATCTTTAGGTCTTGCTCTGTAGAGTGTCCCAGTGAGGGTGGTGCTCTCTTGAAGGGCGATGGGTATGTCTTCCCCATGATCACTAAGAGCGGCCAGCTGCCGATTCCGATAGGAGGGAGAGCGGATGACAGCCAAAGGCCGATAGCGCTGCCTGACCAATTCGAAATACCGGTAGGGAACAAAGCTTTGTGATAACAAAGGATCGATGTGGCCACCGAATGCGAGACGTTCATCAGAGTCTTTGAAGCTCCCTTGGATGGCTCTATTGAGTTCGGTGACGCAGTTGTGGGTGATCAGTTGATAGCCATACTGGTCATCAAACCATTCCCAAAATCGACGTCGTCGGGCTTTAGCCGTGGTGAGTGCGGCATTTAGAGAGGGGCCTATCCCGAGTAGATCGCTCAGATTGGCTTGCCCCTCGCCCCGAGGAGGGCCGGGTGTGCGTTTAAAGTCGGCGGCCCGTCCCGCTTTTTGAGCGGACTCTATTTCATTGATTTCAGAGGCTCCGATTTCCATTCGGTGATAGTCCCATTCGTTGGGCTTCTGCTGAGCAAAAATCGCCGCACGGGAAGCCATGACCTCGCGAGTGAGCTGATTTAAAAAGAGGGCTTCAAGGCGTTGTTGTTCCTGATCATTGGCTTCGATCTGCCGCGGTTCCCCTTCAAAGAGAGAAAGAAAAAAGAGGCGATTTCGGGCTAGCGATAAGGCCACGCTTTGGTGGCGGGCGAGGGCGAGTAAGAGGGGTCCCCCACCTCCGGGGTAGGGGCTTCGAAGGCCCTGGATGATGGTTTCTTCAAGTGCTCCGAGGTATTCTTGAAGCCACTGCCTGGTAGCGCTAGAGGGGATGGGGCCGGCATCAATGAGGGCGCTTTGACGGAGGCGTTCCTCCCCGTCGATCACTTTGAGAGCGAGTTCTCGAGTGAAGAGATCTCCCGCCTTTTCAGAAAAGGTGGGGGGGTAATCGGGGTAGGGCTGTTCCTTGAGGGAAAGGCCTTCAAGGGTTTCATTATAGTGAAGGTTTCGAAGGGTTTTAAGAAGCCTTCCTCGCTCCTGGGTCAAAAAGTCAGGTTCTGCCTGCTCGGTGAGCTTGTGACGAAGGCTTTCTAGGGATTCTTGCGGGGTTGTTTTAGGCTCAAAAAAAGCCCTTTCCTTGAGGGGAATCTGGCCCCCGGTCTTAAGGTTCTCCAAAAGGCTAATATCTTCTTCAAGGGCCTTTAGATAATCGGTTTGCCGCTGTTGAGCGATGAACAAAAGCCCGAGATGTTGCCGGAGACGGTCAGCGTCCAAAGGCCTCAGCTGAAGTTGGGCCGTCTCGATGTTCCGATTCTCGATGTCGTTATAGACCCAGCGAAACCGAGACCAGTCATCACGGGTGAGGCGGGTCGTCCCTTGTTCATTTTGGAAATGGTAGACCTCATCTTCAAGACGGAGGGCGACATGGCCCCCGCTGGAGCTTCCAACATTCGCATCGATATAGAGGATCTCGACCCGAGGCGCCTTGAATGCAGCTCCCTGAAGTGGCCACAGTCCAAGGATAAGGACGAGGGCCACCCCAGGGAACAAGGACACAATCTCAGTTTTAGTAGCCTTCCTCAATGGACTTCAGAGCATCCTTCTTGCTGGTCAGGACTTTCTGAAGGTAGGGGAGCTGACCAATGTTTTGTTTGGCGATACCGGCGCGCTTGAGGCCTTTGCCGATGCCGGTGAAGGTCGCCTTCTCTTCCGCCCAATCACTGATCTTTGATTGAGCCGCGGTTCGGCTTAAGGCATTGGCGAAATCATTCGACGACATCTGTGAGCCGGCGATCGAGAAAGTCAGATTAGCGACATCATCGGTGTAGGAACTCTTGGCCTTGTCCGTGGCCTCTTTGGGGCTTGAGGATTTAAACGGCGAACTCGAGGATTCGGCGCTAGACTCAAGGGACCCTGAAATAGAGACGGAAGAGTCTGAAATGGAGCACGCCGACAGTAATCCCGTCATGACCAGGGCTGCGGCGGCTTTGATTGAATATTGTGTATCAAGCATCGGTGTTCCTCTGAGTCTATGGAAGGGCTCGGCGACGGAAGAGAGGCTGAGGTTGGTCGCTCGCTGCCTGATAGGTGACCGTGAATTCTTCGAAGGCCTTGAGCCGATCTTTGAGGTCCGTTCCATGCGCGAATTCGAAGGCATTAGCGCCCAGTCGATGGAGAAAGAACATTTGGTCTCTTAAGAAATCCCCAAGGACCCTAATTTCGCCACGAAACCCAAGGTGTTCGCGGAGGGCTCTGATCTGGGTAAAGCTGCGCCCATCAGTAAAAGGGTTCATTTCAATGACCACCATCGATAAGAGGGCAAGATCTTCTCGAAGGTCCTCGATGGTTTCCGCTGGAAGGACCCGCACAGCGAGCGGTTGGCCCGTGGCTAAAAGCGCTGATTTTTCACTTTGCCAGCGGGTCAGGGAGACGCTGAAGCCGCCCTTTGGAAGGGCAGCATCTTGATCAAGATGAGTAAAGGTATCGGCTTCGATGGAGCCGTCCTTAATGATGTCCATAAACACGCTCCTGGAAGGGCTCCATACCGATGCGGCGAACAGTGTCAAGAAAGGTTTCTTCTCCTTCACGAAGATCCCGATAGGTCAGGAGAATATGTTCGATCGTTTGGGTCACCTCGCTCTTAGCAACGGAGGGCCCCAGCCGTTCACCGAGGCTAGCATCGTTACTAGAAGATCCTCCAAGGGTGATCTGATACCACTCCTCACCTTTTTTATCGACGCCAAGAATACCAATGTGGCCGACCGTATGATGGCCGCAACCGTTCATGCAGCCTGAGATATTGATTCGGATATCGCCAAGATCATAGAGATAGTCAAGGTCATCGAACAGCGACTGGATCCCGGTAGCGATCGATATCGAGGCGGCATTGGCGAGGGAGCAGAAGTCGAGCCCTGGGCAGGTGATCATATCGGTCGCGGTCCCGACGTTCGGGGTCGCAAGCCCTAAGTGATCCAATGCTTGCCAGAGATCAAGGAGATGCTGCTGCTCAACATCTGCCAGGACCAAGTTTTGGGTATGGGTGACCCTGATTTCGCCAAAGCTGAAGCGATCCATCAGGTCTGCTACCGCGTCCATCTGGGTGTCGGTCATATCCCCGGGTGGCTGGCCATGCGGTTTCAGGGAGAGGAATACGGCTCGGTAGCCCTTGATTTTGTGGGTGACCGTGTTGCGACGAACCCACGCCGCGAAGGCCAGGTTACGAGCTAGCTGCTCCTCAAGGGCTGGATCCACCTCTGGGAGCGAGAGGTATTGACGGGTCTTAAAAAAGGCACTGACCCGGTCGATTTCGATTTGATCGAGGCGCATCCCGTCCCGAATCGTCGCCCACTCTTTTTCAACCCATTGGGCGAAGGATTCGATGCCTGTTTCCTTCACCAAGATTTTGATGCGCGCCTTATATTTATTGTCTCGGCGACCCCATTGGTTGTAGACCCTCAAAATGGCCTCAAGATACGAGAGGAGATCTTCCTTTGGGAGGAAGTCACGAATCACGACGCCAATGATCGGTGTTCTCCCAAGGCCGCCTCCGACTAAGACTTCAAAGCCCACTTCGCCCCTCGCGTTTTTAATCAGCTGGAGACCAATGTCATGGACTTGAGTGGCTGCGCGATCTCGCTGAGCGCCGCTGACTGCGATCTTAAATTTTCGCGGCAAGAAGGCAAATTCAGGATGAAGCGTTGACCATTGGCGAATGATCTCGCAGTAGGGTCTTGGATCCTCAAGCTCATCAGCAGCGACGCCGGCCAAATGGTCGCTAGTGGTATTACGGATGCAATTGCCACTGGTCTGGATCGCGTGCATTTCAACCTTGGCAAGATCATCGAGAATGTCAGGGACCTCCTCAAGCTTTGGCCAGTTGTACTGGATGTTTTGACGCGTGGTGAAATGCCCATAACCCTGATCATAGGTTCTTGCAATATGGGCTAGCGTCCGCATCTGAATCGAGGAAAGAAGGCCATATGGAATGGCCACCCTGAGCATCGGTGCGTGGCGCTGAATGTAAAGCCCATTCATCAGTCGTAATGGGCGGTACTGATCTTCGGTCAGTTCACCTTCTAGAAATCGCCGCGTCTGTTCGCGGAATTGCTGAGCTCGTTGGTTGACGAGCGTTTGGTCGTAGTGATCGTATTGATACATAAGGCAATAGGTCCTGCCGCTTACAATCCTTGAGGGTAGCCCCTAAATATACACTGATCCGGGGGTTTTCTGGAACTCAGACGTGCCTTTAGGGCCTCTCTACTGGGGACGGGCTCTTTACCCAGTGAAAATGCAGTGTTTTCTCTTCGGGAGAGGAAATCCCTTATAATGTTAGGTTGTGTTTACGTGGCTCCGGTTGGCTTTGGTAGCGCGCTGGAATTTTTTTTGAAAATCTAAGAGGGCCGTGTCTTGATTCGCATCATTTTATTGCTGACGACGTTACTTTTTCTGCCTGAAATCGCCTCTGCGGAGGAATCGGCGACTCTTGGACTCACTGGGACCCAACGCGGCCTTTACTGTGTCCTTATCTTTATTATCTCCTATGCGTTTGTGATGACGGAGGAGTTCACACACCTCAGGAAATCAAAGCCCGTTATTTTGGCGGCAGGCATTATTTGGGCTCATGTCGCTTATCTCGCCTCCTCCAATGGGGTCCCCGCCGAACAGGTCCATAAGGCGTTCGAGCATGATCTCAAGGAATATTCTGAATTGTTCCTCTTCCTTCTCGTCGCTATGACCTACATCAATGCGATGGCTGAGCGAAATGTGTTCGAGGCGCTGAGGTCTTGGTTGGTCAGTCGCCGTTTCGGTTATCGGAAGCTGTTCTGGATCACCGGCATCATTACCTTCTTCCTGTCATCGGTTGCCGACAATCTGACTTCGGCCTTGCTGGTGGGTGCCGTGGTGATGGCGGTTGGCGCGAATAGCCCCGCTTTTGTGGCTTTAGGATTTATCAATCTGGTGAGTGCCGCTAACGCGGGCGGTGCCTTTAGTCCTTTTGGTGACATTACGACCTTGATGGTCTGGCAGGCGGGTAAGGCGGAATTCTTTGATTTCTTCCACCTTTTTGTTCCCTCGATTGTGAACTTCACGGTTCCTGCTGCGCTGATGCATTTTGCGATTCCTGATGATGCCCCCCTTGAGTCGGATGAAGAACTCGTCGAGATGAAGCCTGGCGCATTGGTTATTTGCGGTCTTTTTGTGCTGACGATTGCAACCGCTGTAAGCTTCAAGCAGTTTCTGCATCTACCGCCCTTTATGGGCATGATGGTCGGTCTTTCGTTCCTGATGCTTTATGGCTACCGCCTCAAGCTTCTGTTCAGTGGCGAAGGCAAGTTTGACGTGTTCCACAACGTCCGCGATGCCGAGTGGGATACGCTCCTCTTCTTCTTTGGTGTGGTGTTTGCGGTCGGCGGCCTTGGCTATATCGGTTATCTGGAACTGGCTTCTGTGGCCATGTACGACGGCCTCGGTGCGACCACGGCGAATATCCTGATCGGTATTCTCTCAGCGATTGTAGACAACATCCCCGTGATGTTTGCGGTCCTCAGCATGAACCCAGACATGGATCTCTATCAATGGCTGCTGGTGACTCTGACAGCGGGTGTGGGTGGAACTATGTTGTCGGTGGGTTCTGCTGCTGGTGTTGCCTTGATGGGAACATCGAGGGGCATGTACACCTTCTTTAGCCACCTCAAGTGGTCCTGGGCGATCGCTCTAGGCTATGCCGCATCCATCTTCACCCACTATCTGATCAATCACTGATCGGGCAGAGGGAGAAACCAATGAAAGGGGCTGCTTCGGTAGCCCTTTTTTTTGTGTCGCCTAAGTTTCTTTACAATGGTTTTCGATCGTTTTGATTCTGCTCAATCATCGCCCGCGGGGACAGAAGCGGCAGAGTGAGTAAAGCCCCATTTTGGCTGACATAAAAGACCAGAAATAAAGTCATGGATCCTTCGCAGGGAGCACTTTTCCAAGAGGAGTGCCGGCCCGAATGGCGGGATCCTCTCTCCTTTGAGTTTCAAATATCCAGCGTGGCAATTCAGAGAAACGCTCGAGGGCGTTTGGAAGACGATCAGCCGCGGATTGTTGATTTGCGCCGCACCACCAGTATGATATGGTTTTATCGTGATTAGATGAGGGGTGATAATCCCAATGTAGCCCAATGGTATCCACGAATCTGGTTTTTTGGTATCTATTCAGCGTCGAAAAGTGAAAATAATGCTTGACAAGGTTTTTCGCTCGAAATGCCAATTTTTGGGCTCAGTGACACCATCGTCATGGATTGCCCTCCAGGGTGTTTGAGTCCATCACTTCTGGCGTTTCATTTCCCGTCAAAACCCCACTCGCCCTATTGATCCATTCGTCTGCCTAACGAGCTCTCAGGAGGTCAAAATCGACTTCTGAAACCGGCCTTATAATAACCGTAACTTCAATCTACTCAGAAGGTTGCGGGTTTGACCATCGACAATATCGACGTCAAGGAAACGCTCAAGCGCGTTCAGGTGCTGCTCGATGAAGAGACCAATCTCTCACCGGCACTGCGGTCGACCCTCGAAGTCCTGATCCTCGTCGTCCAGCTCATGGTCGGCCGCCT
>JBEIRQ010000201.1:0-3548 GCA_040375885.1 Methylococcus sp. | reverse complement strand
TTATCACGCTTCGGGGAGCTCATGGCTACGGCGACAGCCATGAGTGGGTGAATCAAGGGCCTTTAATTCGGCAGGCCCTTGCGTTTCTTGATTGCACGAAATATCCCCCCTCGCTCCACTACCTTTTGATGACGCTGGGGCCAGGTCTCATCGTGCTGTCGCTGATCGATCGGGTATGGCCCCAGCGAAACGCGCTGCTTGCCACCTTCGGGGAGGTCCCGCTTTTTTTCTATCTTCTCCATCTGCCCTTGATTCACGGTCTCGCAGTTCTTTGGGACCTCTCGGTCTATGGAACGGCGATCTCAGAATTCAGCTGGCCCATCAATCCGGACCACATCAAGCCCCCCATAGACCATGGGATTCCCCTGTCGGGGGTATACCTGATGACAGCCCTTGTGATTCTGCTGCTCACCCCTCTATGCCGGCAGTACGCACAATGGAAGCGAAAACGAAAACATCCGATCCTGAGGTACCTCTAATGGCCGCCATGCGCATTGCGTGCGTGTTCAACCTCTTTCAAGATCTGAGCGCTCAGAAATTGAACTGGGATCAGCGCCAATCATGCGACGGGTTCTAGCCCATCGATCCTTGATAAGGCCCATTTCACGGGATTCTGACTGATCGCGCGAGATCATGATTCATCCCAGGCTTTTTTGAAAAAAGCTGAAGCGGCATGGCTTGATCCTTCGCGATGGCGACATTGCAGCCCCTCTATTGATAACCGATAATAAAAGGGGGGGCTGACTTGATCCCTTCAAGCTAAGGATAGAAGAGCAGCCAACCCGGCCAGGAAACTATCTTGAGACCCTTCCAACAAAAAAATCCCCAGAAAATCATGAAAACAACACCGTCGATTCTCCTTTCCGTTGGTCTCTATGCATTTTTTTGGTCGGGGTCAGTCAGCGCGGATGTGAGGTTATTCGTTCGACACCAAGTCGATGATTTCTCCGTCTGGGTAAAAGGATATGACGCTTATTCTAAGGCACAAAAGCGGGCGGGTATCTTCCACAAGGCGGTTTATCAATCGCTAGATGATCCGAATGATGTCACCGTTATTCACGATTTTCATGATGCAAATAAAGCGAAAGATTTTATTTCATCACCAAAGCTTAAGGACCAGATGACCAAGCTGGGCGTAAAAGGTCAACCTGAAATTTGGATCACCACGACGACTGAAAAAAAGTAATAGGCGCCAAGCATCCTCATTGTCCCGTGTATGGGAGAGTTGTCAGCTTAAACTGCGTATGTTGATCCTGCCCAATTTTTTGGGGCCTCAAAGAGTCAATCTTGGTATGGCTCATTGAGTCCCGTTTCATGTGGCCCTCGGTAATCGGCATCTAACGATATGGCACTTGATGAGACATGAGAAACCCTGAGGACCTTTAGGCTAAGGCTATGAAACCGCAACCCAATTTCAAAAGGATCGAAGGAGTCATCCTGTTGTATGGGTTGATTATCTTTATATCGATCGCCTTCGCGGTCTCCTGGCGTTTCGAGAACCGCTATCACCCCCCCCAATCTCACCAAGAGCTTCTCATTCCGCTGCCTGATGATCATGCAGGAAATCTCGATAAGCGCATCGAAGTCGGATTGCTGATCAACAATATCTACAATTTTGAGGCGGGCGAAAAGACGTTTGATGTGGACGGCTGGGTTTGGCTGAAATGGTCAGCAGACCTCGAGAAACTAATGAAGGCGCAAGATACCCGCCCTCAAGACCTTTTCTACTTCTTTAACCAGGTGAATGGTTATGATTCGACTATGGTGCCTGGCGATTTAGCACCAAAGCTCATGCCCGATGGGCGTTACTACGCGAAATTCCAATTCTCCGGACACTTTTTCGCCAATGTACTCGATTTCAGGAAGTTTCCATTCCAGACCCTCAAACTCCCGATTGCGCTCGAAATAAGGTCTGGACACCGGCTGGGGCTCAATGAGCCCTTAACGATGCAGCTTGATCATGAAAATTCAGGGGTAGGCGCCTATATCGATATGGGCGGGTATACAACCTTAGGGTTTACGTTGGCCGGTTACACTCATCAATACGAGAGCACCCTCGGGGATCCTAGCTTCCTAAAGGAGCCAAGGCGTATTACACAGGCACGAATGGAAATTGCTTATAAGAAGGCGCCGGTGGCAACGATTGTTAAAATTTTCCTGCCCCTGGTCTCAGTGATGGTGCTCTCGCTGCTTTCACCCTCAATCTTCGCACCGGGCTGGGAGGTTCGGGTCGGAATCCCTCCAACAGCGCTGTTAAGCCTTATTTTTCTTCAACAGACTTACGAAAATTGGATCCCTGAGCTGCCTTACATCACCTTTTTGGATAGCATCTATAACGCCTGTTATATCACTAACATGATCCTTTTTGGCCTCTTTCTTTGGGGGAGTAACGCCTACAATCTGGCGCCTGAAGAAGATAAGGCCTCTGTGGTGGCGCGGATCGACAAATTGGATAGTTGTTTCCAGAAAGGGCTGTTCGTATTCATTATTTTTTCGATCACCACCAACTGGCACATAATGGGGGTGAAGCTCTGACGTTCAGTCCTCGATCTTCAGGGGCACAATGATTGATCGTTCTGAAATCCTTCGGATTTACTTCGAACCGCTTTTAGCAATCACCCCTTTATTCTGCAAGTAACCGCCGAAAATGATGAAGCCATCTGAATCAGCTTCTGGGAGACCGCCTCACCTTGAGCCTCAGGAGAACTCCCCGCCGGCTGGGTGACCAGATCCGTATATCGAGCGATAGGTAACCCATAATTGCCTCCCTGAGTTCGCCGACAAATTCCCATCGAGAGATAAGTCACCTCGGCATTAATCTCTTTCGCCATGAGCCGATCTACAAGAACATGGAACCATAGGATTGGCTAGGAAAGGTCTTTACAAAGGCCGGTGTGATGCCACGATTAAGTGCTGCCTGAATATCCGTGTCAGTCACCGCCGGTTTCGTCCGGGTTGTCTGAGCATCCCAATCCTAAGCCCAGAGAGGACTGGAGACGGCCATCCATAAGGTCGCGTTGATCATCCATTTCATAGACGCTTTTCCTGAAAAAGTGATGAGCTCCATCTTCTGGGATTTGAGTCACAAAAAGACATGATGAAGCGCCCGGTAAGGCGCCCCATCATCCCGAAGACCCTTCTCCATTCCATCCGGCGAAGTATCGCCTTTCTGGAGGGACTATAGATTAGAGACCGAGGTCTCCAATGAATCGCTGGGTCCATCCATAAACGCTTCCGGTTGCTACAGAACTGCAGGTCGGGGATGCCGATGACTGGCTACAGGGTACATCGCGATCAATCGACCAGAAATGAACACCGGCTAGCTTATTCGCCTTCGCCCATTGCACCATCGTATCCACGTCTTGAAGCGAAAAGACCTCATCGTTGACATCGTTAACGCCGATCATCGGGGTCAGCTCAATGCGTTCAGAGGGCACCCCATAGCGCGCGGTCAGATTCTTGGCGGCCTGAATAGCGGTTTGTCCCATATCGCAATACCCGCTGCTACCCACCACGCAAACACCTGAACCTGCGGCACCATAATCCAT
>JBEIRQ010000310.1:0-2555 GCA_040375885.1 Methylococcus sp. | reverse complement strand
GCTAAAAGGAGGGTGAGGGGCTTCAGATGATGCACGGCTTAACGGGGAGGTCGTTGCGTTGACTTAAACCAGTTCCTGTATTCTTCCATGCGCTCTTTTTGCTCCTCTGGCGCACGGCGATGGCAGGTTTCATACTCTGGGGTTTCAGGGAGGGCTCCCCATCGATATTCTGGGCAATCGTTTGGGTTATAAGCGGTCTCAAGTCGGCTTTTTCGATCAATCAATTCTTTCAAACTTAAAGACCAATGACTGCCATCACTTCGAATATAGTCCACATGGTCTTCGTTGAGCGATCGTTCGTAAGCGTTACTTATCACGTTCTTCACGGCTTCTTTTGAATGATGGCCTAATTGAAAAAGCTCAGGATGGGAGACGGCTTGCCTTTGGAAGTCCTCCCCTACTTTGATGGCAATCAACAGCCTCATATCTCTTGAGGGGCTTGCATAATCTTCCCACGGGCCAATCGTTTCAAATATCTTAGAGCCAGAGGGCATCGGGATCACTGTCCCGCGATGTTGTCGCTGATAAGACTCACCATTTTCAACCGCGGTCACCCGAGTTTCAATTTGTTCGATGAGGGCTCGTCTTTTAGCTTCAAAAGCGACTTCGGGTGGGAGGCCCTGAGGGTTCATAATCAGAGCCATCGTGGCATAAAAATCATCGGGTTCAAGGTGTGACTGTGCCATTGAAAATGGGGCAACAGGGGCCCTTTTAAGTAGCGCCTCATTATCGAGAAGCCGGTCACGACCCTCCTCATCACTCAAAGGGCGGAACGCTTTAAATCCAGGGCCAGCGTTATCCGTTGTGGCAAAGAGAAAATTACCTTCCCAGAAGGTTTTCCGGGTCACCGAATGGTCAGGTTGGGCATCCACGCCAAGGAGGCGCCCACCGCCTTCCGTATCGCTCGGCAACCAGCGAGCTAGGATGAGCGTATGTCCATAAGGATCAGCAAAAACCGTTCCTGGCCAGAGACTTTTCCGGTCCAGAGGCACCGGATAAAAATCGGTCTCTTCATCAGACAGTTGAGTCCTTGCACTCCCAGAATGAACGGTATCGGCAATCGTCCGCATGAGTTGGACAAATTGGTTGGCAGGGACTGCCCCTTTGGTGAACCGATGATCGATTGTGGCCTGGCTACAATGAGGTGGTCGATGAGCAGTGCCTCGATCACACGCTCTATAACTGATCGGGAGGCCGATTTTCCAGGCGAAGTAGGTCCTGAGATAATACGGGAGGTCTGCACAATCGGGACGGGCTGGAAGACTGCGATCTTCATCCATTTCAAGATGGTCATAGAGGAAATTTCGCTGAGGATCTCGAAGCACAGGTTCCAGGGATTTGAAGCTCAGCGTTGAGGCGGTATCCCCATCAAAGAGCTGTTCTACCCATGCCGAATAGAAGGCTTCAGTTGCCCGATTCCATTCGCTCGAAACGGGTCGTAAATCCTCTTGAGAATCCGCAATCTTTTGACATCCAATGATCTGATCGCCGGCTAGGGCCTCGATCGTTATATTCGAAGCGTTTGGGAGGGTGACGGCAGCGGTGAGGCTAAAGGGCGGACCACCAAGCGCTTCGACGGGAAGAAGGGTGTATTGACCCTCCACCTCCAGCCGAAGTTGATCAATAGCCTGATCGGGAGAGACGGCCTTTATCAGGACGTCCTCCCCAGGATGGGCTGATCGAGGTGATATCCAGATGATCTTTTCTTTTGAAGCATCACAATTTGCTGAGGTGCCTTGGCTGGTTAAAGCCAGGATCAACAACCCGCATAGTCCAAAGAAGATACGTTGCAACAGCGACATGGCTTGGAAAGAAACCCGATAGTGATGAATTTGCCGAAAGCTTAGATCAACTTCAGGATAGCTTTTTTGGAAGTAAAAATGTGAAAACCCTCGGCGATAGTTTTAAATTTTGTCCGCGCTGTTCGACCCCCAATCCCTTGATTGAACATGAGCGGCGTTTGATCTGTCGTCACTGCGATTTTATTTTCTATTTCAATACAGCGGCGGCGGCCGGCGCTTTCCTTTTGTATGAGGATCAACTCATCCTCTGTCAACGGGCTATCGACCCCCAAAAAGGGCTACTCGATGTCCCCGGAGGATTTATTGAGCCGGGTGAAACGGTCGAAGCGGGTCTTCGCCGAGAGATCTATGAAGAACTAGAGATCAAGGTAGGACCTCTCCATTATCTTGGGAGTGCACCTAATATTTACCCCTATCGAGAGGTTCCATATAAAACGGCCGATCTTTTTTTTATGGGATGTCTTGATTCGCTTGAAGCCCTTAGCGCTCAAGATGATGTCGCCTCGATCCAAAGCGTGAATCCTTTCACGGTTAATTTAGCTGATGTGGCCTTCCCCTCTACGCGGTTCGGATTAGGTCTACTCCAGCAATTTCTTAAAGCACGTCCTCAAAGAAGTCGGTAATGGGCTCGTAACTGTTCGCCGAAATCTGCACTTATCCATGAAAATATCAGCTTTTCTCCTGAACCTTCAGCCATTGAATGATGGCCTCGCGGACCATCTCGGAGACTTTTCGCCCTTGGGCCACAGCCTT
>JBEIRQ010000124.1:0-5265 GCA_040375885.1 Methylococcus sp. | reverse complement strand
CCCAAAGACGCTCTTTCCCGTAAAAAATATCGCCATGACCTGGCTTTTGAAGACCGATGAGATGCATCAGGAGGGTACTCTTACCGCACCCACTGCCCCCCATAATCACAAAGATATCACCCCGGCGAACCTCAAAATTGAGATCCTTCTGGATCACAAAGTCTCCGTAAGCCAAGGTCAGATCCCGAACCGTAATGACCGAATCTGTCCTCATCATCGACAGATCATATCCCGAGCCGATTACAAATGAGTGTCACCACCGAATCAGCCACGACAATAAAGACAATACTGGTGACCACAGCGGAGGTCGCCGCCTCCCCAACCGCAGAGGCACTGCGACCACACTGACTGCCGCGAAAACACCCAGCCAACGCAATGAGAACCCCAAACAACGAGCACTTAAAGAGACCGATAAAAAAGTCGGTCAAATGGACCGATTCGGAGGTTCTTTGAATGAATTGGGTGACCGGGATATCAAAAAACGAAATAGCGACGATACCCCCTCCAATAATCCCCATCAAATCAGAATAGAGCCCAAGAAACGGCATCACCAGAATGAGCGCTAACATCCGGGGCAGCACCAAAAAGTCCGATGCCGTAAATCCCATGACCCTCAACGCAGAAATCTCAAGATTGACATTCATCGTCCCCATCTGGGCCGCAAAGGCGGCTCCCGAGCGACCCGCCATGATAATCGCCGTCATCAAAGCGCCCATCTCCCTGGTCATCCCAAGTGACACCAAATCGGCGATGTAGAGTTCAGCACCGAATAGCGCCAATTGAACCGCTCCCACAAAGGCCAAAATCAAACCGACCAGCAAACTAATCAGCGTCACAATAGGGAGTGCCGAAGGGCCGCAGGCTTGAATTTGTAACCAAAGATCAATGGGGCGAAACCTAGCACGTCCGGCCATCAAGGCGACCATCGATAACGCTGATTCACCAATAAATTGGGTCAGAAAAATACCATCCAGCCATACCGAACGGGCAGAGTCTCCAAGGCGTTCGAGCCAGGTTTTCTTAAGAGCCCCCTTTCTGGCGTCCATCCGCTCGGGGACCAAGGAAGCGAGATGAAGCAAGCCGCTCATGCCCTCGGGGAGCCTCGAGGTTTCTATGGGGATCTCAAGGTCATGACAACGCTTTACGACATCAATCAAAGTGATCATCAAGTAGCTGTCCCAGACTCCGATCGCCTTCACATCAAAAATCAGTCGCTGCCCAGATCGAAGACCCGCCGTCATCTCAATAAAGTCCTCGGCATTCAATGTGCTCGCATTGGACATCACCCAGTCGCCCTCAAAGCAGAGCTGCCAGAGAAGGTTGTCAGTAGATTCAAGCTTCCAAGATGGATGGGGCACTTTTTAAGGTGGGGAAGATCGGGAGTAACCGCCATGATACACAAGGATTTTGGTCATCGAGCAACCACTCCAAAGCCCCAAGCTAAAGAATTCAGCTATTCGGCGCTTTGAAACCCGACATTCGAGATACAATGCCCCATCAGCACTCGATTTCCGGCAGGAGCGTTCATTTGTCTGGCCCCCACGACATTTTCATCTGTCATGATCAGGCCTCTGCCGCGGTCGTTAAGCGACTGAGCGCGGCTCTGGCCATCCGAGGGGCTTCGAGCTTCTCCCATGAGGCGCTACCCGGCGGCGGCCTGCACCCGAAACTCGCCACGTCCAAGAGCTTCTTGGTATGGGCTACCGAGGATTTTTTCAGGTCGCGGCAGTGTCAGACTCACCTCGCCATGTCCTTTATGAGCTCGACTCAAGGACAACCGGGTGGACTCTCGAGAATTCTTGTCATCAATGCCGAGCCTTCGCTCAAGCATATCTACCCCCTCGCCCTTCGCGATAGGGTCATCGCCCAAGCACCCGGCCTTCCAGAAGGGCCAGATCTTGGAGAGCTGGCCGACGCCATCAAGACCACCGTGGACGCCCTCCAAGGTACCCTTGGGGAGCACTATCCGCAATTCACCCAAGGCTGGATGGAGCCTTACAGTCATCTCACCCAGGAGCCCTTCTATTTTGAGGGCCGCGAGCGCGAACTGTGGGACCTCCACCAGGCCCTGACGGACAGCCAAGGGAAGGGGCCCCCTGTCGCCATCCTCTCAGGGGCCGGCGGTTCAGGCAAATCCCTGATGGTTCGCGAATATGCCTTTCGCTTTGGGCCAAGCTACCCTGGCGGTATGTTTAGGCTGTCAGGAGCGGAGGCTCTCCCGGCCTTGAGACTTCAAGAGCTTCGTGAGAATCCAGCACTAAAGCATCAACTGCTGGCGCTCCTTCGAAAGATCGATGGTGATCAAGCGCTTGATGACTCTACGGATCTTGCAACGCTTCGCCGAACCCTAGGCATAGCGCTCTCACGCCACTCCAAACCGTTCCTCTGGATCGTGGATGATTTACCTGACGGCATCAATGGTCCCGCGCTGATGCAGTGGCTTGCCCCTGAGCCGCCGTCGCCATCGACCCCGCGAGGGGCCTCCATCTTGATCTCCAACAGCCAACGTTACGATCAGCGCGGCGAAGCGATCCACCTTCCGGCCCTTGATGAACACGCCGGTTTTAGGGTCCTTTCAAGGGGCCGGGTGCCCGGCCGTTCCGATGAACGCGAGGCACTGATGTGGCTGCTGGAAGAGGCGGGCCGGCACCCTTACTTTACGGCCATGATGGCCGCACTGGCCGAAGATCATGGGCGTCACCGGAAAACGGTCTTCACTTGGCTTGCACAAAAGCTTTCGAGAAAAAGCAAGCCCGCCAGCGCGTTGGCTGAGAAGCTTCAGCTGGAGCTCCCTGAATCAAGGGGCAACGTCTGCGCCTTGATTCTGATGGATACGTTGAGCGAGCTGCAAGGCGGCGCTCGAGACCTCATGCGTTTGGCTGCCGAACTCGCCGAACATCCGATTCCCTTTGATTTTATTCGGGAATGCCTCCTCTTAGGCGGCTTGAGTCAAGATGATCGCCGGGAAGATCTTTTTACGATCTTTCTGAACGAGCCTGAAGAGATTCCCTTGAATCATGAGACCGCGACCCGCTATGTCGCCGAGGGCAGCGAGCACCTGGCACGACATGCCCTCGTCTTAACGACCGAGGATAGCCTCAACGTCTCAAGGCTTGCCAGAATGATCTTCAACCAAGTCGTTCCCCCATCGCCACGGCAAACACTCCTCCGCGAAGCCGCCCTCCAAGCCCTTTATGTCACTGCAGAATCCTGTCACCAAAGTGGGGACTGGGGCCGACTAGCCGCCCTGGCGCCCCATGGCCGGCAATTAATCAGTGATCTTCGCGAGCGAGCCATCGACCCTGAGGACAGCGCCGCTGAAATTACTGGCCGCATCCGTCTTGCGGTTCACCTCGCTGACCTTGACCTTCTCCACGGCGCCAAGACCCGAGCCCTGTCCATCTTCAGGGGGGCCAGCGCCTATTTGATTCGCGCCATGGCGATAGATCCCCACAATCCCGCCCGGCAGCGTGATTTCGCGCGCATTCAAGAGCAATTAGGTGATCTTCTCTCAGAAAACCAGGAACCCCTAACGGCCCTCGATCATTACCGAAAAAGCCTTGGCATCCGAAGCTTCATGGCTAAACAGGACGTACTCGGTGACGAGCGCATCACGGACCCTCTGCGTCTTAACGTCAAAATCAGCAAGCTACAACGTGAGCTCAATGATCCAGACAGCGCACTTCAAACCCAACAAGCCGCCCATAGCTTCTACCGCCAGCTCGCCGAGCGCTCTCCAGAGACCCCGACACTGCAATTCGACATCGCCAGTAGCCACGTCCAAATGGCCGAACTTTATATCGAGCTCCATGACGCCCTCAACGCCATGAAAGAACTTGAACATGCGCTCCCACTCTTCGAAGAACTGGCCCTAAAACTTCCAGAACATATTCCCTATGCCCGCGCCCCAGCCAAGGTTCACAATCGAATGGGCGACATTCTGCATGGGCGAGATGATCTCTCTGGAGCGCTGAATCGCTACCGGACTGGACTCCGCCTTGCGGAAGCTGTGGCACGTCTTCGACCGGAGGATCCCGAGCTTAAGCGGGATCTAGCGATCGCCCACAACAACATTGGCGAAACCCTTCAGGGACTCGATGACGCGACTGAAGCCGTCGCACATTTCAAGGCGTTCCTCGACATTGCCACTCAGCCAGCCCATCAGCCAGCCTTTCAAGGTATGCGCTCCCGGGACATCGCCACCGTCCATATCAAGCTAGGTCGGCTTAGCGAAAGCGAAAAAGCCTTCCAAGCAGCCCTTGAGGCTTATCTCACCGCACGATCGATGATCGAGAAGCTGGCCATCGAATATCCGGAACACCAGATGCTTCGCGAAGACCTCCAGTGGCTAAGGCACAAGATCAGTCGTATTACCGAACGGCTGGAAGCTGATCAGCGCCGCATGGCCCGTAACAACCCGACCTCGGGGCATTCCCTCTAGCCGGATAAGCTTGATTGTCAGTGGCCGTTAGAATTAAGGATAATAGCCCGTTACCTCCCCCCTAAAGACGCCTCGACCGAATGAAAAAACGCCTGGAATCCCTGCTCATCGAGACCTTGTCAAAGCTCGTTGCAGAAGCAAAGCTTCCCTCCGACATCCCTATGAATGGCCCCATCGAGCGATGCCGGGATCCCCAACACGGCGATTTTGCAACTAATCTGGCCATGACCCTTGCAAAACCCACGGGAATGAACCCAAGGGTCATTGCCGAACTGATCATCGAGAGCCTCCCCAAAGACCCTTTGGTGCGGGATGTTCATCTCGCAGGCCCCGGTTTCATCAATTTTTTCATCGACCCCAAGGCACAGTTCTCTGTGATCCCGGATATTCTCAAAGCGGGCGCTCGATTTGGCCAGAGTCAACGCGGTCAGGGCCAAAGGATTCAGGTGGAGTTTGTTTCGGCTAATCCCACCGGCCCTCTTCACGTCGGTCACGGCCGGGGAGCCGCCTATGGCGCGGTGGTAGCTAATCTTTTAGCGGCCATCGGCTTTGAGGTCGAACGCGAATACTACGTGAATGATGCCGGCCGCCAAATGGATATTCTGGCGGCAAGCGTGTGGCTGCGATATCTCGAGACCTTCGGAGAACCGGTGGTTTTCCCAAGCAATGGGTACCGAGGTGACTATGTAAAGGGAATTGCAGAAGCCTTGAGGAAATCAGTCGGCGATGCGCTCAGGCACTCCGCCGAAGCCATTTCGAAGGACCTGCCGCCTGATGAGCCACAAGGAGGGGATAAAGAGCTCCATGTTGATGCCTTGGTTCAT
>JBEIRQ010000146.1:0-4837 GCA_040375885.1 Methylococcus sp. | reverse complement strand
GCCTGAATGCTGATCGGTTCTACTGATCCCCAAAGGATGGTCCCTCCGGAAGCCCTTGAGGCGGCGTTGGCGTTTGCTGTTGAAGGCGACATCAAGGCGGTGATGCCTTTGGGGCGTGGTCTGATTAATGATACCTATCGGGTCGAGCAAGGGGCGGGGTCCTGGGTTCTTCAGCGACTAAACCCCCTTGTTTTTGAGAGCCCTGAGGCGATCATGGATAACCTCCATGCCATGGCCTCTCACCTTGAAAGTAAATCCTTGGATCCCGAAGGCATCCAGCTGCCGAAACCGTTATGGACCCTAGAGGGTCGCCGCCTCTTTAGGGGTCGGGACGATCAATGTTGGCGAGCCATCACCTATATTGACCAGAGTCTGTCTCTTGAGAGGATTTCTAAGCCCAGCGAAGCCTTTGAGGTCGGACGCGCGCTAGGTTTATTTCATGGTTTGTTCGATGACCTTTCTCCCGAGAGGCTCCACGATACCCTGCCCGGGTTTCATGAAGCGCCGGGTTATCTTTTGGCGCTCGATCACCGGGTGGCCCAAGGTCCCCTTGAGGGGTCTTCAGGCAGCGTCCTTGAGGCCCTCCATTTCATTGATGCCCGAAGAGATCTGGTGCCTGTCCTTGAAAGAGGGAAGTTGAAAGGGGATCTTCCTCTGACGATCATGCACGGTGATCCGAAGCTTGATAATGTCCTCTTTGACCGCGCGAGTAGGCGCGCCATCAGTCTGATTGATCTTGATACGGTAAAGCCTGGGCTCAGGCACTATGATCTTGGCGACTGCTTTAGGTCTTGTTGCAATGTCGCCGGTGAAGCCGAAGGGGGCTCGGTCGTCTTTGATCTTATGATCTTTGAAGCGCTGTTGGGAGGCTATTTTAAGGTCGCTCGAGGGTTCTTCTCGCGGGTCGATGTGGACTATCTTTATGACGCTATTCGGCTTTTGCCTCTTGAGCTGGGTATAAGGTTTCTAACGGATCATTTTTTGGGGGATGCTTACTTCAAGGTCGATCATCCTGGTCAAAATCTCCTAAGAGCCCAGCGGCAGTTCCAGTTGGTGGCCAGCATCGAAGCTCAGGAGGTTGCCCTTCGGGCCATCATCGAGCGACTTTATCGCGGCTAGAGATTGGTGCTTCCATGGTTTGACTTAAGTGACAGCCCTCGTTCTCCGTTATACTGTTGGGCTTGTCCTAGGTCTCCCTTCCTATCGATCACTGTGGTCCATAATCTTGTTAAAACCCGCCTCCCGACGGCCTTTGGGGACTTCATGCTGTCCCTTTACGATGAGGACGGCAAGGAGCATCTAGCCCTCGTTAAAGGCGATGTCCGGGGGCAGTCCAATGTGCCGGTCCGCGTCCATTCAGAGTGTCTGACCGGAGATGTCTTTGGTTCAAGGCGGTGTGACTGCGGAGACCAGCTTAAGCACACCCAGCAATACCTCGGCCGGCAAGCGGTGGGGATTCTGATTTACCTCCGTCAAGAGGGGAGGGGCATTGGTCTTTCAAAGAAAATGGAGGCCTACAACCTCCAGGATCAAGGCCTCGATACTGTGGAGGCCAACATTGAGCTCGGCCACCAGCCCGATGAGCGGGAGTACGGCATCGCTGCAAAAATATTGAATGAGCTTGGCGTCAAGACCATCCGTCTGATTACCAATAACCCTCACAAGATCGAGGCGCTGGAGGCGCACGGGGTGATAATCGCCTCGCGGATACCGATTGAGGTGGGCCACCATGCCGAAAACTTGGGCTATTTGCGCTCCAAAGCCGAGCGCATGTCCCACCAGCTCAAATTTAGGGAGAGACATCCTGAAGGCCAGGCATTGGCCTTCATCGAGCCGCTGGTGGATCAGCTGTTGTTGGCCCGCCACGCTGATCAGGGTCATCCCTTTGTGACGCTCACGTATGCTCAGAGCATGGATGGCAGTATCGCGGTTGATGCCGGTATCCCTTTCCCCTTGAGCTCTGAAAAATCGCTGGCACTCACCCACTATCTTAGATCACAGCATGATGCTCTCCTCGTCGGCGTCAATACCCTGCTAGCCGATGATCCTCAGTTAAATGTCCGTTATTGCGAGGGCGAGGATCCCCGGGCGGTGATCCTCGACAGTCATTTGAGAACCCCCCCGGGTTGCAGGCTCTTGAAAGGCTCTACCAAGTCCCCGGTGATTCTGACTACGATGGCTTCTGAATCTGCTCAGCGGGAGGCGCTGACCCGCTCGGGTGCCGAAGTGATCGTGGTTAAGGCGGATGCTGATGGGGGGGTTGATCTTCATGCGGCGCTCGATGTTCTTTTCAAACTCGGCATCCGAACGGTCATGGTAGAGGGTGGTGGCAAGATTATTTCTACTTTCCTAAAGCAGCGGTTAGTTAATTACTGTGTGATCACGATTACTCCAAAGATTATTGGCGGATTTAAGGCGATTGAAGGCCCCTTGAGTCCCTTGGGAATCCCGCTGACGATCACTGGGTGCCGCTATGAGAGCTTGGGGTCCGACTTAATTGCCTTTGGAGCCCTTGAGTACGCCTCATGACGGCGGTCGGCATTGTTCATCTGGAGCCTGGTCGGGTCGACCTGAAGGCTGTCGCCGTTGGTGCTCCAGATTCTGGTGAGCTGAAAGTTCGGGCCTTATGCTCAGCGATTAGTGCGGGGACCGAATCACTAATCTTTGGGGGGCGGTTGCCGGAGCCCTCGCTCGACGATGTGCGTTTGGACCCCTTTCTTGAGGCTCAAGGCTACCCGATGGCCTCGGGTTATGCCCTGGTAGGCGAGGTTCTCGCGTCAGGGGATGAAGCCGACCAGTCCTTGATCGGTCGGCATGTTTTTGTCTTTCATTCGCATCAGAGCGAGTTGTTGGTATCGACCGATCGCTGTTATCTCTTGCCCGAAGGGATGCCCAGTGAGCGAGCTGTATTTTTAGCGACGATGGAGACGGCGCTCAGTCTGGTCATGGATGCAGCTCCGCTCGTTGGGGAGCGCGGGATGGTGTTTGGTCAGGGCGTGGTGGGTCTCCTGGTGGTCGCATTACTGGATCAATATCCCCTTCAGGGGCTTCTTGCAGCGGATTCTCTTGCCTTCCGGAGGGCTTGGTCTAAAAGGCTTGGGGCCGGGATCGTTATCGATGCTTCGAAGGATCGTAATTTGAAGGTTCTTGAGGACGGTCTCTTTGAAAAAGGACAGAATGGCCTTGATTTTGTGGTGGAGGTGTCGGGCCGGATGAATGCCTTGAATCAGGCGATCAAGCTCACAGGTTTTGACGGCCGGATTGTGATCGGCTCCTGGTATGGCAAATCTCAGGAAGTTTTGGATCTTGGGGGGAGCTTTCATCGGCGGCGGATTCGGCTGATGTCGAGTCAGGTGAGTACGCTCGGGCCTCCATTGACCGGGCGTTGGGATAAGGCCCGGCGCCTCGCTCTGGCGCTTGAATGGCTGGACCGTCTGATGCCTGAGCGCCTGATCACTCATCGATTTAAACCTTCCGCCTGTCAGTTAGCCTTTAAGACGACGGCTGATCCGACGGCGGAGTCCTTGCAAGTCATTTTTGAGTATTAAAGACATGTATCAATTGGCGATCGGGCGTGATTTCATCGCGCGTCACTTTTTGGTGGGCGGAGACTGGGGTGCCGAGAATTTCGAGCACAGCCATCACTATCGCATCGAAGTGCATCTTCAGGGGGCGTCTCTCAATCAGCATGGCTATCTCATCGATATTGTGGAGCTTGAGGCAGCGCTTGGGGAGGTGATCGGTCTCTTTAGAGATAACCTTCTCAACAACCTCCCTGATTTTGAGGGACTCAATCCGAGCATCGAGCATTTTTCGAGGATTCTTTACCAGCGCTTGAGCGATCGTCTGTTGCTTTCGGGTGTGACGATGAGCGTCAGGCTGTATGAAAATGATCTTGATTGGGCCGGTTACACCGGGCCGACCTGAGCGCACCTCTTGATTAGAGCTCTCTAATGACGATGTCCTTTAGTGATTACCTTGATGCCAAGTTCCTTTTGGATGAAAGGAGCCTGAATCGAGACGTCAAGGCCGTTTTTTGGGCGGCCCTTCGAAGCCGGCTTGAGCTTCGGGTTCTTGATCTTGGCTGCGGCAATGGCGCAACGATCCGTCGTCTTTTTGCGGAGCCGCTGTTGGGGCGCCTTGAGATCACGGCGGTCGATCGCGATAAAGATCTTCTCGGTAAGGCCTATGTGGAAACCGTTGAGCTTCTGGAGCAGCGGGGTTATGAGCTGTCCTTGGAGGACGCGTTCATTAAGGGTGTCAGAGATCGAGAGGTGACGACAGTTCGCTTTATTGAGAGGGATCTTAAAGACTTCGTCCCGGGGGAGGCCGAAAAGTGGGATGTCATCACCGCGCATGCCCTGATGGATCTTTTGCCTCCTGCGTTTATCCTTGAGCGTCTTCGGGACTGGCTTTCGGCCAATGGGCTTTTCTATGCGACCCTAAACTATGATGCCGGCACGACCCTTTTTCCGGCTGCCCCGGATGCCGACATCGAGGGGTCCGTCCTCGAGTACTATGATCGATCGATGAGTCGAACCTTTGAGGGCCTTCCCTGTGGCGGCGCTCATTCGGGTCGACTGCTTCATCGGGCGATGCTTGCCAAAGGGTTTGAGGTCCTGGCTTATGGTTCGTCGGACTGGAGTTTGACCCCATTTTGTGGGAGTTACCGGGATGGAGATGCTCGCTGTCTCGAAGCTTTGCTGGAGATGATTTGGGAGGAGGCTTCAAGGTCGTCGCTGTTTGATCCGGAGACCCTCAACGCCTGGTATTCAGGGCGATTAGCGCAGCTCCGTCAGCAAGCCTTGGGTTTGATCGTGCATCAAATAGACCTGCT
>JBEIRQ010000008.1:0-16304 GCA_040375885.1 Methylococcus sp. | reverse complement strand
GAGAATGGCTCTGGCGCTGCCTTGGCAGCGTGAAACAATCCTCTATGAAGCAGGAAGAAAAGGTCAGATTAGATAGATTTAGTCAGACATTTCAGAGAGGTATCAGTCTCGAATTGCCGAATGGCTTGATCGGTGAGGGGATCCCTCGTCAGACTTTCTGCGAGCGAGGGACTGATCGTGGCGGCATAAGCTCCCAGAGCGATCAGCCGCGATAACACCTCTTCGCTTCGGATGCTGGCGGCGACGAGCTTAAGGCCCTCTCGCTGACACGTGATCGAGGCCTCTACCAAGGCCCACATGTTGCGACCATCGTCTTCAAGGCGCCCGAGGTAAGGGGCGACGTACTGAACGCCAAGAGATTTCGCCCAAAGCAGCTGCATCGGATTCGATAGCCCGGTTAGAAGGATCGGGCACCCCCAGGTTTTGACTTCCTCAATGACGCTCAGCCAATCGGGATGACACGGTAGCTTGATGACTAGCCGGGTCTTCGCCTTGATCGCCGCCGGCAGCAGGGCCATGAGCCATTCATGGGCTTCGGCAACGTCTCTGCGCGGCAATTGCAGCATGAGTTCTGGAAGTCGTTGCTCTCCTGCCTTCAGCAGAAGATGCTGGTAGGTCTCTAGGGTCACGGGGTAGTCAGCCCGTCTAATCAGGGTCGGATTGGTGGTGACTCCAGCCAGTGCTGGAGCCCCTTCGGGTCGGACCCAGAGTCTGGGGCTCGCGGTATCAAGATAGAGCTTCATCGGCGTCAATCTGAGATTTTTCTTCAAGGTCTGGATCAAATAGAACCGTCTCAATTTTCAAGAGACCATGATACATTCTAAGACGATGATTATTGTGCCTTAACACATTGGACATGGCATGGAACCGAAGATCCCATCAGCACAGAAACGTCAGCACCCAAGAGCGGATCGTGCTGTCGCGTCCTTAAAGATACTGATCTTTGTGTTGGCTCTGGTGCCACTGACAAGACTGTTCATCAATGGCTATCTGGATGCGTTGGGGGCCAATCCGGTCGAAAAGATCCTCCGAAATACGGGATTCTGGACGCTTTCAATCCTGATGATCACCCTCTGGGTGACCCCGCTTAGGTTGCTGACGGGCTTAACCTTCATCGGTCGCTTCAGGCGCATGCTGGGGCTTTTCGCTTTTTTTTATGTGGTCCTTCATTTCCTGTCCTATCTCGTCCTTGACCAATTTTTTGACTGGCCTAATATCCTGAAGGATATTAGTAAACGCCCCTATATTACCCTTGGATTTTCGGCGTTTTTGATCCTGATTCCCTTGGCCATCACCTCCACCGATGGCATGATGCGTCGCCTCGGGGGGAAGCGTTGGCGCGGTCTCCATCAATGGGTCTACCTCGCAGGTTTTGCAGGGGTCGTTCATTTTTGGTGGTTAGTGAAGAAGGACATCACCGAGCCGGTCCTTTTTGCCATCGCTTTTTCGGTTGCCATGCTCGTTCGGGTGCTGATGAAGGCAAGAAAGCGATCCTCCCCCCTCCCGGATCACGCCCCATAGAGGGTTTTTTTCTCGTTGTTAGGAGTAAGCGATGCGATTCAATCATGACTTGAAGGAGTGCGAGGTCACCCCCAAAGCGCTTTGGGCCTCACGCCGTGACTTTTTACGACAGGCTATGACGGCGGGTCTTGGCGGATGGATGGCGGGGCCTTTGACGGCGAATGCTGGGCCACTTGGGGCGAAACCAAACCCGGCCTTTCAGGTCACTGACCCCACAACCCCCCTTGAAAAGGTCACGACCTACAATAATTTTTACGAATTCGGTACGAGTAAGGAGGACCCCGCTCAACAGGCGACCGATTTTAAGGTTCGTCCGTGGACGGTGACCGTGGAGGGCGAGGTGAATAAGCCCCAAACTTTTGATCTTGACGATATCCTCAAGCTGGCCCCTCTTGAAGAAAGAATATACCGACTCCGCTGTGTTGAGGCTTGGTCGATGGTTATTCCATGGATTGGTTTTCCTCTCAAAGAGCTGCTGAAACGAGCAGATCCAAAAGGTAATGCCAAATTCGTTGAATTCATTAGCCTGAAGGATCCGGAACAGATGCCGGGTCAGAAAAAAGCCGTTTTGGATTGGCCCTATCGCGAGGGTCTCCGTCTTGATGAGGCGATGCACCCTCTGACCCTTCTCACCGTGGGCCTTTATGGGGATGTGCTACCCAATCAAAATGGCGCCCCCATCAGGATCGTGATTCCCTGGAAATACGGATTCAAGAGTGTCAAGTCGATTGTCCGTATTCGGTTGACGGAAACGATGCCGGTGACGTCTTGGATGAAGGCGGGGCCCTCAGAATATGGGTTCTATGCCAATGTGAATCCGGCTGTCGATCATCCCCGTTGGAGCCAGGCCAAAGAGCGACGCATTGGTGACTTTCTAAAGCGACCCACGCTCCCCTTCAATGGCTATGGGGATCAGGTTGCAAGTCTTTATTCAGGGATGGATCTGTCGAAAAACTTCTAATGGAGAGCCGCCTTTGAAGTTCAGGCTTCCATGTCGGTAAAGAAGCTGTTGTCCTCCCCGCCCTCATGAAGAGCAATCCGGAGCACCTGGGCTTCAAAAGCGGCTGACTGGGCTGGTGAGAGCACCCGCTGAGAGGTGGGGGCGTCTTTTTGGAACTTTTCGATGACCTCTTTGATTTTGGTCTCAAAGATCTCAGGTGCCACGGGGATAAAGGTTCCAGAGGACATGTTGAAAGAGGGAAAGAAAAGAATCCGACCGACGATGAGGACTCCTTCGATACCGGTCGATGAGAGCCCAAGATCCATGACCTCAAGAACCTCATCTAGAACGAGATCTCTGAGCCTTGCTCCACGATGCGGCAAAATGGCCTCGATGAGAAAGATCGAAAAGCGGGCGTTTAAGAGCGCGTTCCAATAGGCCCTATGATCCTCAGGGGGCTCCTTCGGTTGGGCGTCCATTGCCCGGTCGATGACATTTTTGCCCTGCCGACGGAAATGCTGGAGGCAGTAGTCATAGGCAATGGCAATTTCATCTTCTTGATTGAGGATGAGGGTTCCAGCCTTAGAAAGCCCGAGCTTCTTGCCGGCATCGGGAAGCGCAGGGGGGGGCAGTTGCCGAATCAATTCAAGGTTGAGCTGTCGACCGAGCGCCCGAAAGTCTTGGTAGATCTCAAGTTGTCTTTGTTCTTCGGGACTCATGGCGGGACCAAAGAGGTTTTTGAGCCATTTCATGGGGTGGGGTCTTAAAGTTGATCTATGAAGTCTAGGGGTCCCTAAGGGGGGGGCATCACAAGCCCCTATGATACCGCCTGCCTCGACATCCTCCCAGATCATGCCTTAAGAGAGTCGGGGGGCAAGGATGATTTTTCTTAAAAAAGTAAGCGGGTGGGCTCGGGGTGGCCGAAGAAATTTGGTAGAATCAGCCCCCCTTTTACTGAACCACACGGGATGGCACAAAAACTCTACATCGAAACCTTAGGTTGTCAGATGAATGAATATGATTCTGCAAAAATGCGGGATGTATTGATGAAGTCTCATGGTTTCGTTGTCACTGAAAACCCCGAGGAAGCCGATGTCCTCCTGATGAATACCTGTTCCGTTCGCGAGAAGGCGCAGGAAAAGGTGTTCTCAGAGCTTGGCCGCTGGCGCCCCTTGAAACTCGCTCGCCCCGATCTGGTGATCGGCGTTGGTGGCTGCGTTGCCAGTCAGGAAGGCGAAGCGCTGCAAAAGCGGGCGCCCTTCGTGGATCTCGTTTTCGGCCCCCAGACCCTCCATCGCTTGCCTCAGCTCCTTGATAAGGCCAGGGAGGATAAGGCCCCTCAGATCGACGTTTCCTTTCCTGAGATTGAGAAATTTGACGCGCTTCCGGAACCAAGGGCTGAAGGCCCCAAGGCCTTTGTCTCCATTATGGAAGGTTGCAGTAAATACTGTACGTTCTGTGTGGTGCCTTACACTCGAGGCGAGGAAATCAGTCGGCCCCTCGATGATGTCATCATGGAGTTGGTCACCCTGGCCGACCAGGGCGTCAAGGAAATCATTCTCTTGGGCCAGAATGTCAACGCATACCGCGGGCTCATGGAGGCGGGCGAGACGGCAGATTTCGCATTGCTCCTGCATTACGTAGCCGCCATTGAAGGCATTGAACGAATTCGTTACACGACCTCACACCCGGTGGAGTTCAGCGATAGCCTGATCGCCGCTTATGGGGAATTGCCGAAGTTAGTGAGTCATCTCCATCTCCCGGTTCAAAGTGGGAGCGATCGGATCCTGAGCCTCATGAAGCGGGGCCATACCCGCGAAGACTACATCGCCAAAATTGAGCGCATCCGAAGGGTTCGACCTGATGTCTCGCTCTCTTCGGACTTCATTGTGGGTTACCCTGGAGAAACCGAAGAGGACTTTGAGGCAACCATGTCCTTGATTGAGCTCTTAGGGTTTGATCATTCTTATAGCTTTATTTACAGCCCTCGCCCGGGGACCCCAGCCGCAGGGTTGGACGATGATGTCCCACTCGCCGTCAAAAAGGCGCGGTTGGCAAGGCTTCAAGGGCGAATCAATGAAATGTCCGCCGAGATTTCTAATGGGATGCTTCACAGCACGCAGCGTGTTTTGGTCGAAGGCAGCTCTCGCCGCGATGGCCGGGAACTGTCAGGACGCACGGACAACAACCGCGTGGTGAATTTTCCGGGTGATTTGCGTCTAATCGGTCAGTTTGTGAATGTTTTAATTACCGAAGCGATGCCGAACTCGCTTCGGGGTCGATGGGTTCCAGATGCCCACTCCTCTTTGACCAGCCAGTAGAACGCCGTTGACTGAAACCCTCTCGACCCTTCAGTTGCATCTTGAGCCGGATGACAACGAGCGGCTTGCAAGCCTTTGTGGCCAGTTCGACGAACATCTTCGACAGGTTGAGCGTCGCTTAGGTGTTGAGATCGCCAATCGGGGTAATGACTTTACGCTGATAGGGGCTGACCGCGCGACCGAGGCCGCCGCGCGTGTTCTCAAAAGTCTGTTTGACGCGACCTTAGAGGAAATCATCACGCCCGAGCGGGTTCACCTGACGCTCCAGGAATCCAACGTTGAAGCGATGCTGGCCGCCGGTGGGGAAGGCTCGATGGCGGTATTTAGGACCAAGCGAGGCGTCATCCGTCCACGGGGCGCTAATCAGCACCGCTACCTTGAAAATATCAGCCGCAACGACATCAACTTTGGTATTGGACCCGCGGGGACCGGGAAGACCTATCTTGCGGTTGCCTGCGCTGTGGCCGCGCTTGAACGCGAGGAGGTGCGCCGCCTGATTTTGGCGCGACCTGCCGTTGAGGCCGGCGAAAAGTTGGGTTTTTTGCCGGGTGATATGGCACAGAAGGTCGATCCTTATCTGAGACCGCTTTATGATGCGCTCTATGAAATGTTGGGTTTTGAGCGGGTTTCAAAGCTGATGGAGCGTAATGTGATTGAGGTGGCTCCCCTTGCTTTCATGCGCGGCAGGACACTGAACGATTCTTTTATCATCTTGGATGAAGCACAGAATACGACGGTGGAACAGATCAAGATGTTCTTAACTCGCGTAGGATTTGGATCAAAGGCTGTAGTGACCGGCGACATCACCCAAATTGATCTGCCGCGCAACAAGGAATCTGGCCTTCGTCATATTCTTGAGGTTCTTAAAGACGTTGATGGGATCACCTTTACCTTCTTTGGTGCAAACGATGTGGTTCGCCATCCCTTGGTTCAGCGTATCGTCGCGGCCTATGAGGCGTATGAGCTTGCCAAGCCGGCTTATCCCCATGATCATTGACCTTGATAACGTTTGTGCCGCTCCGATTCCAGGCATCGAGCGTTTTAAGGCTTGGGCTCAGGCGGCCTTACGAGAGGACGACCTTGAGCTTTCAATCCGTATCGTGGATGAACGAGAGTGTGCGGAACTTAACCGGATGTATCGCCAAAAGGAAGGTCCGACCAACGTCTTAAGTTTTAGTTGTGATGTTCCAGAGGGGGTCCCTTGCCAAATTCTTGGGGATCTTGTCATCTGTGCGCCGGTCGTTGAACGAGAGGCTTTAGAGCAGAACAAGTCGCTGGAAGCCCACTGGGCGCATTTGGTGGTCCATGGCATTTTGCATCTCCTCGGGTTTGATCACATGGAAGATACGGCGGCCGAAGAGATGGAAGCGCTTGAAATAAAGATCCTCCAGGATCTAGGTTATACCAATCCTTATGAGCCTCAGGAGATATCCCGGCTATGAATGATGAACACGCCGGCGAGCATCGAAGCTGGCTGGAGCGCCTCACCCACTTTATTTCGGGTGAACCTGAAGATCGCGATGATCTATTAGAGCTTCTAAGGACCGCCCAAAAGCGGAATCTGATCGAGCATGAGGCGCTCTCTATGATTGAGGGGGTGTTGCAGGTCTCTGAACTCAGAGTCCGCGATATCAGCATCCCAAGGTCGCAAATGGTGGTCGTTCCCCAGGATGCCGAAATTGAGGCCATCGTCCCCTTGGTGGCGGAGTCTGCCCATTCTCGTTACCCCGTGATTGCTGAAGACCGGACGGAGGTCGTCGGTATCCTTTTGGTCAAGGACCTCCTGTTGCACAGTCTCAAGGACCGGTCAGCGCTGGTTCGGGACGTGATGCGGCCTGCTTTATTTGTCCCCGAAAGCAAGCGCCTCAACATCCTGTTGCTGGACTTTAGAGCCACTCGGAGTCATATGGCCATCGTGGTCGATGAGTATGGGGCGGCCGCGGGGCTCGTGACGATCGAGGATGTTCTCGAGCAAATCGTGGGCGATATCGAAGACGAACATGATTTTGGCGAGGAGGAGTTCATTTTTCGTAAAAGCGATCATGAATTTACCCTCAAGGCCCTCATGCCGATTGAAGATTTCAATGACTATTTTGAAGCCGACTTTAAGGACGATGAGTTTGATACGCTCGGCGGCCTCCTGGTCCACCAGTTGGGTCACGTCCCCAAACGAGGTGAGAAGGTCTCTCTGGATCGATTCAATTTTAGTGTCTTAAGGACGGACAGTCGCCGAATTGAACTTCTGAAGCTTCTGCTGGAGCCGCCTCAAGACAGCAAACCCTGATCGTCGAGGGCGCGGCGATCACTCCTGATTCAGGATGGCCCTACACTCAGGGGGCATGATGGGCTTTGGTGGCGGCACTTTCTTTTGAGGCGTCGGTTCCGATGGTTTATTGAGCCACCCATCGAGCGCATCGCAGCCGTCACCCAAAGGGATAGCGTCCTGCCGGACACAAGACAGGCTGTCGTCTGGACAGGCTAGGCGCAGGTGGAAGTGATCCTCATGGTAAAACCAGGGTCTGATCTTACGGAGCCAGGTTTTGTCCCCTTGAGTCGTCCGGCAAAGCTCTTGCTTGATTCGGGCGTTAACGAAAATCCGATCTACCTCGGGAAGTAGGGCGGCTGCCTTTAGGACGATCGCATGATTCTCACTCCAAAGGTCGTAGTTCAGGCCGTTGCTGACAGGACTCAGAAGGCTGAAGGCCTTGATGTTAGACCGATCTTCATTCGCCTTTAAATGCAAAGAGGGATGAAGGTCGAACCAGACATCAACATCAAGACCGGTCTGATGGCTGCGATGGCCAAACGGCATGGGCCCTCCCCGAGCCATACCAAGATCACCGATATGAAGAATGCCTAGGCCGCGGGCGGCTCTTCGCCCTAAGGACTTGATGTTGTCGATGAGTCGCGGGTGGCCATAGATCCGGTCGCGCTCAAGATGCATGGCCATATAACCTTCCCCGTCCTCGGGAAGCCTTTGTGCCCCCTGAATGCAGCCGGCACTGGTTTCGCCAATGGCCTTAGGGTTCCCCCTGGTGGGTCCTGAAACCTCGGACCAGACATTCGCCAGGGCGTTTGAACCGAGAAGGCCTAGCGTTAGCCCGAGGAGGATGGATGGAATCCAGTGAGGCACGGCTTACTCACTCCCCTCATCGTTGGGTAATGAAGAGTTCTCTCCCATCTTTTCGGCCGTGAACATGTTCTTGACTCCACTGAACCAGCCTTTAGCGCGAGTGACCTTGGTCTTGTGGATTTCTTCCTCTAGGGCCAGCCGCTGACGCTCCATGGCGAGGAGTTCGATTTCCTTTTGAAGGTGCGATTGGACTTCGGTGAAATTCGAAGTCCGCTCTTCTTTTTCGTCAAGGTTCGCTTTGAGCTCCAATCGACTGAGCTCCGTCTCGTGGCGAAGCCGTTCCCGCTTTATGCGGATTTCGCTGTCAATTTTTTCAGACTCGCGGATTTCTTCGGACTGCAGTACTTCTCTCGCTCGAAGGACCATTTCTTGTTGTTCAGCCCTTAGGAGTTCGGTTTCCTGCTTTAAGAGGGCAAGAATATCTTGCTGCTGTTCCAGCTTGAGGCGTTGTTCGGTGAGTTGTTGTTCATGTCGCTCGCGAACCCATTGCTCTTGCGCTTCGCGGCGTCGCCTGACGATCTGAAGGGCTAATCCCTGGCGCGTAGGGTCCTGAGAGGTGATGGCATCGTCGAGAACGGACGGATTGACCTCGTTAAGACGCGCTTCGATGTCGCAGTTGCATCGACTTTGAATGTCTCTGATGGCTAAGAGTTCATGAACGAGGTCTTCGATGTCCCGCTCCAGCGCACGGTGACCTTGATCCAGCCACTGAGCCGTTTCAAGACGCCGAAGCTCCTCCTCAGCCGCATCTTTCAGAAGAGATCTAAATCGCTCTCGAATGTAATCACCGAGTCCTCCTAGATGCTCCGAATGCTGCCGTGCAAAGGCAAGGGTAGGTTGAAAGCGAACGCGGAGCGCGGCGCTGATCTCGCAGAGGGGGCCGAGGGAGGGGGGTTGAAGTGCGATCGACCACTCTTCAATCGGAAGATCATAGACGGTATGGTGCAGTCTTTTAACGTAATGCCGGGGCCTTTGGAAGACGCGTTGGAGGGGACCTATTCGGGCGAGAACCACGGTTCGATCGCCCTCGAATCCGGCGATCCAGCGACTGTCGTCGTGTGATCGATCAAAATCAGCCATGGAATTTCCGGCGCATGGCTTCAGTGAGCGCATCGTCAGACGCGGGACCTTGATGGGCTCTGGGTTCCTCTGGGATGCGCTCGGCAATGATGGGATAAAGGTTCGGGGCAAATTCAACCCTTTGACGGCTCATCTTTCGAAGATACCCTCGATTCAGCAGAAAGGCGACAGCAAACATCCGTTGCCAATCAGGAACGCGTCGGGCTCGTTCAAGTTCGGTCCGCTCAATACTGAATTCAAGCTCATCATTCTGGTTGATGGTGAATTGGTTGAATTGACGCAGGCCAAGGTAGGCGAGGTTCTTTTCTTCCTCAGAAAGAGGCCCGGGCGCCGTCATTTCGAGGCGATATGACAGCACTAAGGTAAAGAAATCAACCATCGCGGCACAGGCCAACGCAAACCAGGAAATATCCAACCACATCTCAAAAGTCGGGGTGATGTCTTTGGAAAGCCCCTGAAACGATGAGATGTGTGGGGCATTGATGGGGGGTCGACCGCTATCGGATGCGAGGCGATCTGATTCCACGACGACTTGTTCAAAGGCGCTCATGAATTGGTCATAGCTGGGCTGGTCGCGAAGATTTTGAGCCAGCTGGGTGAGCGCTTTTCGTGCGGCAAAGATCGCGTGGTCGAGATTCTGTGTTTTTTGTTCTAGCGCTTTGAGTTTGACTTCTTCTGTCTGCTGAATGTCATTGAAATAACTCCAGATTCGTCCCTTTCCGGGTCCTTGTCCCTTCATCCCAGGGTGGGCGCTGAGGAAAGCTTGCTGGGTATCATGGGCAGCGCTACCGATGCGTTCGCGCTGTTCTTTAGCCAGCTGACTTTTGAGGTTGACCACCTCGGTGAGATAGGTGCTGATCTCATTCGAGAGGGCATTTTGGCGTTTGATCAGTATCGTATCGCGTTCTGAGAATTCGTAGAACTTGAAGTAGGAGAAGCTGACTGAGACGGTCAGCGCCACGGTCAACGAGGTCACGACGCTCAAGAAGCGGAGCCGATTAGCCCGGTAATGGATGCTTGCAAGCTCCAGCGAGGAAATGACGATGATCGCTTGCACCGCGACAGTCACCGTGAGCGCGATCCAGGGGGTAATAAAGAAACTTAGGCCATAGTAGGTGGTATATCCCGAAGCGACACTGAGTAAGAGAACAATGGGCACGGAGAGCACCCGAAGGATGCCAACAAAGGTCGTCTGAATCAGATTAAGCCAGCCGCCTACGCGCCATACGGAAGGGTGGCTCATGACCTTGGCTTAAAAAAAAGGAGGTGGTGGTGGGATCGCTCGGACATGTTGTTCTTTTTAATGGTCTCTCCCCTAGGGCGGGCTATGCTAACGCCTGAGGCCTGGTTCTGGGAAGTATAAGGAAGTCGGCGATGTTTTTATTTTGGCTTTTTCTGCTGGTAGCCCTCAGCTTGATATTGGGAGCGGCACGGCTGTTACTTCGGCGTGGAGGGTCGGAGGCTCAAGGGCGAGAGCGAGATGGCCGGATTATGCGGCCATCCAATGAGGGATGACATGATGGCCAAGGGTTTTTATGTCCCGATCAGCTTCACGAGTACCCGTTTTCGGCGCTTCCCATCAAATTCACCGTAAAAGATTTGCTCCCAGGGCCCAAAGTCGAGGCGTCCCTCGGTGATTGCGACGACCACTTCGCGGCCCATGACCTGACGTTTGAGGTGCGCATCGCCATTATCCTCCCCGGTCTCATTGTGGTGATACCGACTGAGCGGTTGATGGGCGGCAAGTTCTTCCAGCCAGCGCTCAAAATCCCTATGGAGTCCCCGTTCATCGTCATTGATGAAGACCGAGGCGGTGATGTGCATCGCATTGATAAGCGCGAGACCCTCCTGAATACCACTTTCATGGAGACAGCGATCGACGTCTTGGGTGATGTTGATAAAACCCATGCGTTTGGGGGTCTCAAACCAAAGTTCTTTGCGGAAGCTTTTCATGATCTTAAGAGGGGCAAAGCGGAGGGCGAATGCGCGATTCTAACAGTGGCTGTGAGCAAGGGCCTCTCTCTCTTAAGGCGCCTTTGCCCCGGTCTCTTTGTGTGCTGATCCCCCCAATGGGAATCCAAAAGGCGGTGAGCTTACATCTGGCGCTTAGCAAAATCGCCCCAGCGTTATATGATGGTCATCCATAGTCGTATTTTGTCTTGAGGCAATGATTTCTCGTACCGCTGAAGTTGTTCGTAATACCGCCGAGACCAAGATCCGGGTCGCTATCAACCTCGATGGGTCGGGTGCGACTCGTTTTGAGACCGGGGTCCCCTTTTTGGAGCATATGCTGGACCAGATTGCGCGCCATGGTCTCATCGATCTTGATATCACCGCCGTTGGTGATCTTGCGATTGATGCCCATCACACCGTTGAGGATATCGGGATCACTCTTGGGATGGCATTTGCTGAGGCGGTCGGTGATAAGCGCGGCATCCGGCGTTACGGCCATAGCTATGTGCCGCTCGATGAAGCCTTGTCGCGGGTCGTCGTGGATTTCTCTGGACGTCCCGGTCTGATCTATGAGGTGGACTATCGGCGCGGCCAGATTGGCGGCTTTGATGTGGATCTCTTTGGCGAATTTTTTAGGGGGTTTGTCAATCATGCCCGACTGACCCTTCATATCGACAGCTTAAGGGGGCAAAATGCCCACCATATTGCCGAGACCGTGTTCAAGGCCTTTGGAAGAGCGCTTCGCATGGCCCTTGAAAGCGATGACCGGATGGGCGGCGTCATTCCTTCGACCAAGGGTTCTCTCTAGAGACCAACCTTCGTTTTTTTCCGAAAGTCTTACTATGTCTACGGTCGCCGTGATTGATTACGGGATGGGAAATCTCCATTCCATTGCGAAAGCCCTCCAGCATGCCGATCCGGCCACCCAGGTCGAGGTGAGCGCGGATCCACAAGTGATCCTTGCGGCCGATCGTGTGGTTTTCCCGGGGGTGGGTGCCATGCGCGACTGTATGGCGGCCCTAAAAGCGAGGGATCTGGTGCCCGTGATCAAGACGGCGGCTGCTTCGCGACCACTGCTTGGGATTTGTCTCGGTATGCAGGCACTCCTCGAGCACAGTGAGGAAAATGAGGGGACGGCTTGCCTTGGATTGATTCCAGGCGAGGTGGTCCGTTTCGATCAGAACATCAAGGATTCAAACGGTATCCCGCTCAAGATTCCTCATATGGGTTGGAATCGAGTGACGCCCACGGGTTCCCATCCCCTCTTTGAGGGACTGGAAGGGAGTCCCTGGTTCTACTTTGTACACAGTTATTATGTAGAGCCTCTTAACGCCGTCGATATTGCGGCGACAACCGATTATCCTGTGCCATTTGCCGCTGCATTGGCCAAGGGCTATCTTTTGGCGGTGCAATTTCACCCGGAGAAAAGCCAGGCGGCAGGCCTTCGCCTGTTGGCTAATTTTCTTCATTGGACGCCCTAATCGTCAGGCGTCCTTTGTCCCTATTGACCTGAAATCTAGGAGATTCTCATGCTTCTGATCCCTGCTATCGACCTCAAGGATGGCAAGTGTGTCCGCCTTCGTCAGGGGCGCATGGAAGACGATACGGTTTTTTCCGAGGACCCTCTGGCGGTTGCCGGGCAGTGGGTTCAAGAGGGCGCGACGCGGATTCACCTCGTCGACCTTGATGGTGCCTTCGCCGGAAAGCCTCGCAATGGCGGCGTAATTGAGGCGATCTCAAAAGCCTATCCGGACGTCCAAATTCAGGTGGGTGGTGGGATCCGGGATGAAGACACCATTCAGGCTTATTTGAATGCAGGGGTCGACTTTGTCATCTTGGGCACCAAGGCCGTGAGTAGCCCGCATTTCGTGCCGCAAGTAGCCGCCGAGTTCCCCAACCATATTATCGTCGGCCTCGATGCCCGGGATGGCAAAGTAGCCATTGATGGTTGGTCGAAATTGTCACAACACGATGTCATCGACCTCGCTAAAAAGTTCGAAGACGATGGGGTTGAAGCCATTATCTACACGGATATCGCACGGGATGGGATGATGCAGGGAGTCAATGTGGAGGCCACGGCGCGGTTAGCACGGGCGATCCGGATTCCGGTCATTGCCTCTGGGGGGATTCATGGGCTTGAAGATATCCATGCCCTCGGCGCGGTCGTTGGGGATGGGGTGACTGGGGCCATTACCGGCCGGGCTATTTATGAGGGGACGCTCAATTTCAAAGAGGCCCGGATCATTGCTGAGCAATATTAACCATGCTGGCTAAACGCATCATCCCTTGTCTTGACGTCGATAATGGCCGCGTCGTTAAGGGGGTCAAGTTTCTCGAGATCAAAGACGCTGGGGATCCGGTTGAGATTGCTCGTCGTTATGATCTTGAAGGAGCGGATGAATTGACGTTCCTCGATATCACGGCCAGTTCGGATGATCGAGAGACCATGGTGCATGTGGTAGAAAAGGTCGCCGGTGAAATCTTTATTCCCTTGACGGTGGGTGGGGGAATCAGGACGCTTGAGGACATCCGGAGAATGTTGAATGCGGGGGCTGACAAGGTCAGTATCAACAGCGCAGCCGTTCATCGTCCGGAATTTGTGAAGGAGGCGGCCGAGCGTTTTGGATCCCAGTGTATCGTGGTGGCTATTGACGCTAAAAAGGTCTCTGAGGAGCCCCGGCGCTGGGAGATTTTTACCCACGGTGGCCGCAAGCCAACGGGTCTTGATGCCATCGAGTGGGCCCAAAAAATGGTGGCTCTCGGTGCCGGTGAGATTCTTTTGACCAGTATGGACCGGGATGGCACGAAGCAAGGGTTCGATCTCGCGCTCACGCGGGCGGTCAGTGAAGCGGTGCCTGTTCCCGTGATTGCCTCCGGTGGCGTCGGTAACCTCGATCATCTGGCTGAAGGGGTTACCCTCGGCAAGGCCGATGCGGTCCTTGCGGCCAGTATCTTTCATTTTGGCGAATTTGCCATTCGCGAGGCTAAGACGCACCTGGCTCAGCGAGGCATCGAGGTTCGCCTGTGAGCTCCTGGCTTGATGAGGTTCGCTGGAATGACGACGGGCTCGTCCCTGCCATTGCGCAGGAAGTCTCGAGTGGGACGGTGCTGATGGTTGCTTGGATGAATCGGGAGTCGCTTAGGCTGACCTTCGAGGAGGGCTATGCCGTCTATTGGTCGCGTTCCCGCCAGAAGCTATGGCGCAAAGGTGAAAGCTCAGGTCATCGGCAAAAAGTCGCTGATATCAGACTCGACTGCGACGAGGACGTGATTCTTCTTAAAGTCGAGCAAGAGGGAGGCATGGCCTGCCATACCGGGCGCCATCATTGTTTCTATCGCCGTCTCCATGGCGGCCAGTGGGAGCAGGTAGAACCTGTTCTTAAGGCCCCTGAAGACATCTACGGATCGATCTGATGGATATTCTCAATGCACTTGCAGACGTACTAGACGCCAGGAAACAGCAGGATCCCGAGCGTTCCTATGTGGCAAAACTTCACAGCAAGGGTCTCGATGCCATTCTTAAAAAGATCGGTGAGGAGGCCACTGAAACCGTGATGGCCGCTAAGGATGGTGTTCCTGAGAAGATTGTCTACGAGGTGGCTGATCTTTGGTTTCATACGTTGATTCTCTTGTCACACCAGGGTCTTAGGCCCCAAGAGGTTCTGAGTGAGCTTGAGCGTCGTTTTGGTCTTTCCGGGCTGGATGAGAAAGCCTCGAGGCCTGACCCATGAACATTCGGCCCTTCCATGGCCATGAGCCGGTTCTCGAAGAGGGTGTCTTCATCGATCCCACCGCCGTGGTGATTGGTGATGTCACCTTGGGACGCCATGTCTCCATCTGGCCGGGTGCCATTATCCGGGGCGACGTCAACTTTATCCGTATCGGCGAAGAGACCAATATTCAAGATGGCGCCGTGCTCCATGTGACGCATCGAAGCGAAGCCAACCCACAAGGGTATCCCTTGGTGATCGGTGCTGGCGTGACCGTAGGGCACAAGGCGGTTCTGCATGGCGCCCGTATTGGTGATCTCTGCCTGATTGGGATTGGGGCCTTAGTGATGGATGGCGCGGTGATTGAAGATCGGGTGATGGTCGGCGCCGGTGCTTTGGTGGCGCCTGGAAAGAGGCTTGAAAGTGGTTACCTCTATGTGGGGAGCCCGGCCCGGCCGGCGAGAACGCTCCGTGATGAGGAGCTAGAATATCTGAGTTACTCGAAAGAGGGTTATGTCCGCCTCAAACAGCAGCATCAGGCGATGTTGACCTCGGCGGTCTAAGAAGCTCTTTGGAGGGTTTCGATGACGGGGGCTGTTTCTGGACGGATCCCGCGCCAGAGAAAAAAGGCCTCGGCCGCCTGTTCGACCAACATACCCATACCATCGCTGCTGATGGCAGCGCCATGCTGGAGTCCCCACTCAACGAAAGGGGTTGGCTCCTTGCCATAGGCTAGATCGTAGCAGGTACCCCCATCGGCGAGGACGTGGTCCGGTAGGGGTGGAAGATCCCCCGAGAGGCTGGCGGCCGTTGCATTCAGAATCATGTCGTACGGCTGGTCTTCTAGCGCCTCCATCGGCACCGCTTTGAGGGGGCCAAGATCCTCAAACTCAAGCACCAGCTGCAGCGCCTTTTCAGCGGTTCGGTTGGTGAGGGTCACGGCGGCAGGCCCTAGTTTCAGAAGCGGCTCGAGGATGCCTCTGGTCGCGCCACCGGCCCCGAGGATCAAAATCCGTTGCCCCCTCATCGGGATCCCAAGGTTCAGGGTCAAATCCCGAACCAAGCCTCTGCCATCGGTATTGTCGCCATGAATGTGGCCATCGGGACTCACAAGAAATGTGTTCACTGCCTTGCTGCGTGCCGCCTCGGGGCTGACGGAGTGGGCCATGCGGAAGGCGAGTTCCTTCAGAGGGACGGTGAGATTGAGCCCTCGTCCTCCCGATGCGACAAAGCGGCGAACCGCCTCATCGAAGCCCTCAGGGGGAACATCCTCGGCCTGATAGGTCATTGCCTGTTTCGTCGCCGCCGCAAACAGGGTATGGATTCTCGGCGATTGGCTATGCGCGATGGGGTGGCCAAAGACCGCATAACGATCAGTGGGGGTCATCGGCCCTTTATCCAGCGAGCAATGTCTTTGGCCGAATAGGTCAATATGGCATCGGCGCCGGCCCGTTTGAGGCAAATAATCGATTCCATGACCGTCTTTTCTTCATCCAGCCACCCTTCGCGTGCCGCAGCTTTAAGCATGGCGTATTCACCGCTCACCTGATAGGCAAAGGTCGGTACACCAAACCGTTCTTTGATGTCACGGATGATATCGAGGTAGGGAAGGCCGGGTTTGACCATGACCATGTCGGCGCCTTCCT